>JALZOH010000249.1 GCA_030857305.1 Acidobacteriota bacterium | reverse complement strand
TTTAATGAATCAAAAAGTTCAGCGAAGCGTCCTGTGCGGTTTTCAACCTTTGCGTTGTCATTAAATTTGCGCGATTCCGGCAAGATAAAATAAAGCAGAATCGCATTGATTAGAGCTAACCCGGATACAAAGAAGAACGGCGTGTGCGTGCCGAATTTGCTCAAGATTCCGCCGATTGCCGGACCGAAAATGAATCCGAGACCAAACGCCGCCCCGATTAAACCCATTCCTTTGGCGCGATTTTCTCTTGTCGTAACGTCGGCGATGTAAGCCTGCGCCGTCGAGATATTGCCGCCCGTAATGCCATCGAAAATGCGCCCGAAAAATAAAAGCCAGAGTGTGTTTGAAAGCCCTGTTATCAAGGCGGCAAGACTCGTTCCCAAAAGGCTGACAAATAAAATTGGGCGTCGCCCGTAACGGTCTGAAAGCTGACCGAGGAAAGGCGTCGAAACGAACTGCATTATCGAGTAAGAAGCGATTAGCCAGCCGATGACAAAGGGCGATGCGCCGAATTCGTTTTTGGCATAATCAGGCAAAACCGGAATGGCGATGCCAAACCCGACCAGGTCAATAAAAATGGTGATAAAAATTATAATAAGCGGCTTGGTAAAAAACTTTTCGTCCGACTTTAGTGAAGTGTTTTCCGATTCTTGAATCATCTATGAAAATTATGCAATAGAAACAGCGTCAGGTCGAACAAACCTAAAAATTAATTAATTTCGTTTGGCTTTTTATAATTTGGATATTTGGAAAGTCCTCATAAACGCTGCTATTTTTTTTCACCCGTTAATAATGTCGCTTTAACCGAAAAGCAGAAAGTCAAATTGTTGCGGTCATCGTCGATGGTTTGAACGAGTTTGCGTTTAACTCGCGTCTGCTCTTTTTTATCGAGAAAATCGAGCCAGGCGGGAAGTAAAAAGTCGGCAACGAGCGGCGCGGTGATAAATTTTTCGCCCGATTCAAAATCGAAATGTTCATTTTTGGTGACGATTTCGATTTTGGATAAACCTAAATCTTTCACCAAATCTTCAAGGCGCAAAGTCGTCGGAATTTCGCTTATAAGGCGCTCAACTTCCCCGCTTTTCTCGAGCAGATCCAAATCGAAAAGGATTTCCCAGAGTATCGAGAATACTTCACCGAAACTGCCCGCCGTCGCCAGCACACAAACCACTTGTTTGCTTGACACATCAATCGTTTGCGACAAAAATTCTTTGAAATCCTTCGGGCGCACAAAACTTGCGTCCGCGATAACCGCGTCGAATTTTTCTTTCGGCAGCGCCTTTGAAAAATTGACTCCGACTTTTACCGCCGCCTCTTTAGCTTTGGCAATCGTTAACAATTCATTATTCTCGCAAACGCCGAAAAACTGCGTGTCTTCTTTCATTTTTCTGCGCAGGGCAAGCGCGTGATTTCCGGTTCCGGCATTAACGTAAAGTATTTTCTTTTCGCCTGAAAACTTGAAGTTTTCGTCAAAAATGTTTGTGAAACGCTCTGTCCAGTCCGTTTCAATATAAAGGTCGCGCAAAAAGGCGAGTTCTTTTTGTGATTTACTCATTAGAATAATTTAACGAGAAAAATGCGGTGAGGCAAAGATAGTCAAGTAAAAATAAATCTGTTAATTTATGATTTGTAAAAACAATTTGTTGGCGTTTCTACACCTGTACGCCGGAAACGAGAGAAAATCTGTGGCAAAAACTATCAAAGAATTATTTGATTTGAGCGGTAAAACGGCGATTGTGACCGGCGGCTCGCGCGGACTTGGCAAAGAAATGGCGGAAGGACTGGCAGAAGCCGACGCGAGTTTGATGTTATGCGCCCGACGCGCTGAATGGCTCGACGAAACTTTGGAAGAATTTCGTGCGCGAGGTTTTAATGTTGAAGGAAAACTTTGCGATGTTTCAAAACCCGTCGAAATTCAAACGGTAGTTGATGAAACTATTGAAAAGTTCGGCAAAATTGACGTTTTAATCAATAATGCGGGAATTTCCTGGGGTGCGATGCCGGAAGAAATGTCGCTTGAAAAATGGCAGATGGTCTTGGATGTTAATTTAACAGGCTGCTTTTTGTTCGCGCAAGCCGTCGGGCGAGAAATGCTCAAAGAGGCGAGCGGTTCAATTATCAATATCACATCAATTTCCGGCTTGACATCTTCGCCGAACGGACCTTTTTACGCCGGTTATGCTGCGAGCAAAGCCGGACTCATCGGTTTGACACGCGAACTGGCGGCGAGTTGGGGGCGCCAAGGAATTCGTGTCAATGCGATTGCGCCGGGATTTTTTCACTCACGCTTGGCAGACGCGGTAATTGATATTTACGAGCGTTCGATTCAGGAAAACAACGCCATTCCGCGCATCGGTCAACCGGGCGAACTCAAAGGTACGGCAGTCTTTTTAGCGTCGGACGCTTCGAGTTACATCACAGGACAAACGATTGTCGTCGATGGCGGAATGACGATTTAATTTTGGATTTTAGATCTTGGATTCTTCGTGTGAATCTGCATTTATCGTTTACCTCTCATAAAATTATGGAGTTTGGCGCAACTACCTTAAATTTGGCTTCGATTATTGAACACCATGCACGGCTCGCGCCGGATAAGGACGCGATTGTGTGGAATGAAATGCGCTTTAGTTACGGGCAGCTCAATGCGCTCGCGAACCGTGTGGCAAGTGCTTTAGTTGAGTTGAATATTGGGCACGGCGATAAAGTCGCTTTGTGCTGCCCGAATCTGCCGTTTTTCCCCGTTGTTTATTATGCCATCATGAAAGTCGGCGCGGCGGTTGTGCCTTTGAGTGTGTTGTTTCAACCGCGTGAAATCGCGTACCATTTGAAAGATTCCGACGCAAAAGCCGTTTTCGTCTTTGAAGGAACGTCCGAGCTTCCTCTGGCGCAAACCGTCAAAGAAGGTTTTGACCAGGTTGAAACTTGCGAAAATTTAATCGTGATGACGATTGACCCAACCGCTCCTGCGCCGATTAACGGCGCGCAAACTCTGACTGAAATTACAAAAAATAAACCGGAAACTTTTGAAACATTTCCGACCGCACCGCACGACACTTGCGCGATTCTCTACACTTCCGGCACAACCGGACAGCCGAAGGGCGCGGAACTCACGCATCTTAACTTAATGACCAACGTCACGACGACCTACGGCATTCACCTGCCGGTTTTGGATTTTACCGACGGCGTGCAGAAAACCTGTTTGATTACTCTGCCGCTTTTTCACACAACCGGGCAAACCGTGCAGATGAACGTCAATCTTTACGCCGGAAACCGCGTTGTTTTGCTTCCGCGTTTTGATCCGCAGGCAACGCTGGAAGCGATGGAAAAAGAACGCGTGAATTTTTGGGTCGGGGTTCCGACAATGTACTGGGCGTTGTTGAAATTCGTCGAGGAAAATAATTTTGACGTTTCACGCGCTGCCAAAAACTTGAAAGTTACGACTTCCGGCGGCGCGCCGATGCCCATCGAAGTAATGAAGGATTTTGAAAAAGTCTTTGGCGTCCGTGTTTTTGAAGGTTACGGTTTGTCGGAAACTTCCCCGCTTGCAACGTTTAATCAATTTGAAAAACCTTCGAAACCCGGAACTGTCGGACAGCCGATTTTCGGCGTTGATATAAAATGCGTGGACGAATCGGACATGGAAGTTAAACGCGGGGAGCGCGGCGAAGTAGTTATTCGCGGTTCAAACGTGATGAAAGGTTATTACAAACGCCCCGAAGCGACCGCCGAAGCTCTCCGCAACGGATGGTTTCACACAGGGGACATTGGAATCATTGATGAAGACGGTTATTTATCAATCGTTGACCGAAAAAAAGATATGATTTTGCGCGGCGGTTATAACATCTATCCGCGCGAACTCGAAGAAATTATTATGACGCACGAAGCCGTGTCCCTTGTCGCGGTAATCGGCGTTGCGGACGAAAGATTAGGCGAAGAAGTCAAAGCATTTATTGTCCTCAAACAAAATTATAATTTGACCGAAAATGAAATGATTGACTGGTGCAAAACACAATTTGCGGCAAACAAATATCCGCGTTACGTTGAATTTCGAGACGCGCTGCCGATTGGCGGAACAGGAAAGATTTTAAAACGAGCGTTGCGAGAAAATTAAATATAAACGATTTGATTCGTCATTTCATCCGCCGTAATTTTATTCAAAATAACAATCATACGGTGAGCAATTTCCTGTAGCGGATGTGGAAAAACAATGATAATTCCATTATGAGTTTTCTTGTCTGCAAAATACTCATTTGCCAATTCTTCAAAATCAACGCGGTCGTGACTCAAGATTGACATTCCACCGTTTAGAGCAAATTCCAATTGCTTTTCATCACTCGAACCTTTATTTCCTGCCTCTTGTGTCGTTATTATCTCAAACCCAGGCGAACGCAGAATTTCAGCGACGACAAAAGAAATGTTTTCGTCAAGGTAAGTCTTGATAAACATTACATATCTCTGACAAGCGGATGCATCATCTCGCGCGGAAAGCGGTTTCTAAGAATGTATTCGTTGATTTCCGATTGATTATCGCTGTAATAACTTAATGC
>JALZOH010000248.1 GCA_030857305.1 Acidobacteriota bacterium | reverse complement strand
ATATAATGATGCGCAGCGCATCGCCTACACAGGCGTGATTCTGATGGGCGCGGCGGCAGTCATCACGGGTTTGGCGATTTACAAGCCTTTGCAGTTATCCTGGCTAACCGCTCTTTTGGGCGGCTACGAATGGGCGCGATGGGAACATTTCTGGCTGATGATTTTGTTCGTCGGCTTTTTTATCGTTCACGTCGCGCAGGTTGCCATTGCCGGTTGGAGTAATTTTCGCTCAATGGTAACCGGTTACGAAGCCGTTGACGCCGAAACGAAAATTCCCGAATCATCGCTCAACGAAAACAAAGGAGCAGCAATATGAGCGAACAAGAAAAAAAATCCACTAAAATTGAATCCGAAATTTTACTGGAAAAAGTTCGTGAAATCGAAGCGGCAAAACGGAAAGCTGAAGATTCCGGCGCGCAAAATCTCGACCGCAATAACACGGCGACAATCTTAAACGAAAAGCGGGAACTGAGCGAGTCTTTAAGCGACGACGAAGCAAAGCGGCGAATGTCGCAGCGTTCGCGGCGCGGCTTTTTAATTGGCGGCGCAACCGCCCTGGTCGGTGTTTTCGGCTGGCGCTGGATGCCGGATGAAACAAGGCAAAATCTTTTGCGGCGAACATTTCAATTGAACGAAAAAGTCAGTCAAATCTTTTACAATCCAAAAAGTCTCGCCCCTGAATTTCCGCGTGAACTTGCTGGAGCGCGAGCCAACGGGATGGAAGGTTTAGGCGGCGATTTCAATTCGGCGGAATGGCGTTTGCGCGTCGGCGGTTTGGCGAACCGGAACGAGGATTTGATTTTGACTTTGGACGATATAAAAGCCTTGCCGCGCGTCGAGATGACGACCGAGCTAAAATGTATCGAAGGCTGGAGTATTATCGTCAATTGGGCGGGCGCGCGTTTTTCCGATTTTATTGCAAAATATCAACCGAAAACGCGCGACGGTTCCGCGCCGGACATTCAAAATCAGCCGGAAAATTTGCCGTCTTATGTTTCGCTGGTGACGCCTGACGAAAATTACTACGTCGGCTGGGATATGCCGAGCATTCTGCATCCGCAAACGCTGCTTGCTTACGAAATGAACGGCGCGCCTTTATTAAAGGAACACGGCGCGCCGCTTAGATTAGCCACGGCGACGAAATACGGCATCAAACAAATCAAACGCATCGGGCGCATCGAATTCACGAACGAACGACCGGCGGATTATTGGGCGGAACGCGGATACGATTGGTATTCGGGTCATTAACATCTTTTTGCTTTGAAAATTATGATTACGCGGGAATAAACGCGAACTTTTTTTGCATTACTAGAATGAAAGGCAATGCGGAAAGCTGTAAATATTTGTTAAAGGAATTTATTATGAATTACAAAATTTTGTTAGTTTTAACCGTCGTTTTAATCACGGCAACTTTCATCCTCCTCGGTTGTACCCGCTCGATTGCGTCCAGACAAAATGGTGAATCAGCACTTGCCGCAACCGACGATACCGATATAAATGATAAGTCCGGATTAAACGGCGAAGATTCGTTTGCGCCGCTCATCCCTGATGCGAATGCCGATGCGAATGCCAGAGACGTGCTCATTGCGGCAAGCAAGGCAAAGTCGGCACCGGCGCTTTCGACAGGTCAATGGCTCAATTCCGAAGCGACGACGCTTGAGAATTTACGCGGGCGCGTCGTGCTGGTGGATTTCTGGACGTTCGGCTGCTACAACTGCCGCAACACTTTACCGACGCTCAAGCGGTTTGACGCTTCATATCGAAATAAAGGTTTAACCATTGTTGGAGTACATACGCCCGAATCTGATTACGAAAAGAAATTCGATAAAATTCAAGCCGCCGTCAAAAGCAATGGAATCAAATATCCGGTAGTAACGGACACGGACGGCGAGACGTGGCGCGCCTTCGACATCGAAGCGTGGCCGACTGTTGTGATTCTCGACAAACAGGGACGTATTCGCTATAGGCACATCGGCGAGGGCGCATACGATGTGCAGGAAAAGGTTATCCAAACATTGCTTGCCGAAAAGGAAGCTAAAACGGTGAGCGCATTAAACGGAGAATACAAGGGAGAAAAAATCGTGAAAACGGAAGCGGAATGGCGCAAAGAGCTGTCTAAAGAGCAATTTTACGTGTTGCGCGAAAAAGGCACTGAACGACCCTTTACAGGTGAATATAATGATAATCACGAGCACGGCGATTACTACTGCGCGGCGTGCAATTTGAAGTTGTTTAGTTCAGACGCGAAATTTGAATCCGGCACGGGCTGGCCTAGTTTTTATCAGCCGATTGCTAAAATGAATGTTACCGAAGAAACCGACGGTAAATTCGGAATGTCACGCACCGAAGTTTTATGCAGTCGTTGTCATTCTCACTTAGGTCACGTTTTTGACGATGGACCTAAACCGACCGGCTTGCGCTATTGTATGAACTCGGTAGCGCTCAAGTTTGAAAAGAAACAGTAACTTTTATACCTGCCAAAGTGCGGGTTATATAAATTTTGAAATCAATACGGAGCGATAATGCTTCTGTCTTGAGGGAAAATAGTTTTTATGTCAATTTACTTTTTTAGATTTATTACGATTATTTTATTTGGAAGCGCGCTGCTTGCAGCAGTTTCTTGCAATGGGGTCAATACTCCTATTAAAACCGCTGCCGCAAAGTCGGCTGAAAGCGATCCAATCTCGAAGCCGGTTATTGCCCCGACACCACCGACGACCGCAAAAGGCGAACAAACCGCCGTTTTTGCCGGCGGTTGCTTTTGGGGGTTGGAAGCCGTCTTTGAACACGTCAAAGGAGTTAGCGGCGTCACAAGCGGCTATTCGGGCGGAACGGCAAAGACGGCTGATTATGAAATGGTCAGCACGGGTAAAACCAGACACGCCGAAGTCGTAAAAATCGCTTATGACTCGTCGCAAGTTTCATATCAACAATTGCTCAGAGTTTTCTTTTCCGTCGCGCACGACCCGACCGAACTTAACCGGCAGGGACCCGACACCGGCACGCAATATCGCTCGGCAATCTTTTACTCGAACGAAGAGCAAAAACGTCTTACCGAAAGCTATATTGCCGAACTAACCAAAGCAAAAACTTTTCCCAGACCGATTGTTACTCAAGTTGTCGCCCTCGATGCTTTTTACCCGGCGGAGGAATACCATCAGAATTATCTCGTTCGCCATCCAAATGAGCCGTATATCGTTATCAACGACAAGCCGAAGGTGGAAAGCTTACGCAGGCAATTTCCTGATTTATATCAATCAAAATAGTTGCTGTAAACAGCCTTGAAAGTTATGTTACCTAAAATTCTTTCTTTGTCGCTGATGATTTGCGCCTTGTGCTTTAATGTCCATTCGCAGGAATCTGCGGCGACCGGCATAAAAACGCCCGGCAGTATAAGCGGCGCAAACGTCGCCGGGAAATCGGTTTCTGCCGATGAAGCAGCTAAAAATGCTTTGAATGTCGGCGCGAAAATGCCCTCGTTCAGTCTAAAGGACGCGAACGGCAAAGTCGTCGGCAGCGATGATTTATTAAAACAGGGAAATCTCGTCGTCGTTTTTTATCGCGGTTCGTGGTGTCCGTTTTGTAATCTTTATCTACGGAATTTGCAAAAAAATCTTCCGCAAATTAAAGAAGCGGGCGGAAATCTGGTTGCCGTTTCGGTTGAAAATCCCGACAACTCACTGAGTGTTGCCAAGAAAAATGAACTTGATTTTACCGTTTTAAGCGACCCGAATCTCAATGTTGCGCGAAAATTCGGCATCGTCTACGGGCTGCCGAAGAAAACCGCCGAGCTTTATAAATCTCGCGGTTTGGATGTCGCGGAACACAATCGAATGGAAAAGGCGGAACTGCCGCTGTCGGCAACTTACGTTGTCAATCAGAAAGGCAAAATCGTCTATGCATTTCTCGAACCCGATTACAAAAAACGCGCCGAATCGCAAGTAATTATTGAAATGCTTTCAAAAATTAAATCGTCTATCGTAAAACTCGCAAACATCGCAAACATTACCGTCGCCCCGATAAAAGTAAAATGATGAAAAAATCCATTATGAAATAGAAAATCATTTCTATTGATTTTTAGATCAGAGGACGGCGCGGGTCGTCTTTCTTTCTGTGCAGTAATAATGTTTTTGGTCAATTTGCTTTGAAACTGCCGAAAACCACAAAAACAAAATTATTTCCGGAATTACGCGTGAGAATAAAAATTGGTTTTCACAGAATATTATAAAAGAAAATACGCAAAGGCAGATGAAACATAATGGAAATACTTTTACTAATCGTTTTCATAGCGGTTATTGCCGCGGGTTGCATAACGTCGAATCCGGCTTCAATTGAAACAGGGGAAAATGAAATCATGCAAAATAAAGATGAGAATAACTCTTCTAAAAATATTAAAGGGACGCCTGTTGTCGTCGAGCTTTTTACTACGTAACCGTTCAATTTTTCTAACCAACAAATCTGTAGCCGACCCGGTGAACCGTTAAAATAAAGGCGGGATTTTCCGGGTCGTCTTCGGTTTTCTGGCGCAGTTTTGCGATGTGATTATCAAC
>JALZOH010000247.1 GCA_030857305.1 Acidobacteriota bacterium | reverse complement strand
GTTCAAAGCTCCGCCCCCTACGGCTGTACCGTTCCAGTTCAAAGCCGCAGAATTTGGGCTAAGAGTTGTCAAGGCGGGATCTGCTGCCCGCACAATTGTTAAAGGTATTAAAAAAGCCGCAATTGTAAAAAGTGCTACTATTGCGCTCAATAAAAATAAACCGCTCCGTTTGGTTGTTTTCGTGTTTTGTAATTTTCTCGTTTTCATCTCGTCGTTCCTTATATTTATTTTAATTTTCGTCAGACAACATTTTCGCCGAATAATGTTGACTTTTTTTTGTTCAGGCTATTGCCCAAAACCATTAACTTTTCAATGAGCTTAACTATAATAATAAAGACTTGAGGAAATCTTGAGAAAACTTGAGAACCCAAAAAACCTTATTCTTTTCGAGATTATTTGAAATTATAAGTGATAAAAAAATGTACATTTGAGATGATTTTAATTTCTTGAGCTTTACCTTTTCCCGCCGAAAAACACAATCACTTTGTCTATTCAAATTGACAAAGTGATACGGTTAGTATTTGTTATAATTACGCGTTATGAAGAAATTGAATTTTTCCACAAATAAGTTAAACAAATGATGAAACATACAATTTTTATCGCTGGTGCGGGCGGAATTGGAGAAGCTGTTGCGTTGCTCCTTCGTGCCTGGTCAGAGTTTGAAGTTGAACTCGTGCTGGGTGATATTGATCAGGGAAATTTGTTAAAAGCAAAGAAATTTGTTGAGCAAAACTCACAGAAAACCGCAAGCGTCGAAACGGTTTTGATGGGGAAAGAAGATTTAACGGAGGCAATGAAAGTTTCGTTTGAAAATTGTGATGTGTTGCTTGATTGCTCGCCCGGCTCTGAGGCTCCGCGAATGGCGCGTTTTGCAAAAGACTTTAAAATGCATTATGCAAATCTGACCGAATATGTCGCCGAAACGGATGAAATAATTAATCTGGCGAAGGATGCGGAAACAGGATTTATTTTGCAAACTGGACTTGCGCCCGGGTTTGTTAATGTTTTAGCGATGTCTTTGTATCAAAAATTTGTCGAGCAGTTTGAAAACAAAACGGTTGAAAAAATCGGAATGAAGGTTGGCGCACTGACGGCGCATGCACATCAGCCGCATTTCTATGGCTTTACGTGGTCACCGATTGGTGTCGCCACGGAATATGTCAAGCCCGCGCGTGTTTTACGCGATTATGAAATCAGACAAATTCCCGCTCTTTCAAACCGTGAAACAATCATTATCGGCGGAAGAAGTTACGAAGCGGATTTAACATCGGGCGGAGCGGCGGACCTGCCCGATTTTTTTCGCGGCAAAACTCACTCGCTTGATTATAAAACTCTGCGACACGTCGGACATTACGCCTGGGTAGAAAGCGTTATCGAAAAATTTACTGATGAAAACATTCTCGAAAATATTGCTCACAATGAAGATTTGCCGCACAAACTGCTGGAAAAGTTTTTACAGGAAGTGCCCGCCGTTGAAGACGATTTCGTTTTAGTTCACGCTTCGGTTGAGGGATTTGATGCGAAGGGAACTCGAAGAATGCTCGAAAAATCATTTTTTGTTGAACCTTTACAAATAAATGGACACGCTTTACGGGCGATTCAGACGACGACCGCCGCGCCGCTCTGCGAATCGGCAATGATGCTTTTGACAGATAAATATAAAGGCGTGATTTTGCAAAGCCAAATTGAGCCGAATGAGTTTTTGGGCGGCAGTTTCATCAAACGCATTTACTCCGATTAAGACTTTTTTGAACGCTTAAAAATCCCTTGTTCATCACAATAAAAAATTTTATGAGTAAAAAACTTTTTGCAGAAAATGTCTTCGAGAACAAAGTCGCTTTTGTAACCGGCGGGGGCACGGGAATTACCGGCGGCGTTGCCCGCGCTTTGGCGGAATATGGGGCAAAAGTAGCGATTATTTCGCGGAAAATTGAAAATCTCGAACCGATGGCGAAATTAATCAATGAAAGCGGCGGAGAATGCCTTGCGGTTTCCGCCGATGTCCGGGATTATGCTCAGGTAGAGAACGCCGTTAGTGAAACCGTCAAAAGGTTTGGGAAGATTGACATCTTAGTCAACGGCGCCGCCGGGAATTTTTTGTGTGAAGCCAAAGAACTTTCATCAAACGGTTTTGGAACTGTTGTCGATATTGACACCAAAGGCACATTTAATGTCGCCCGCGCCGCGTTTGAAGAACTAAAAAAATCGAAGGGACAAATTCTAAATATTAGCGCAACCTTGCATTACACCGCGACACCGATGCAGATTCACGTTTCGGCAGCCAAAGCGGGTGTTGACGCAATTACGCGAAACCTGGCGGTCGAATGGGGAAAACACGGTATCCGCGTCAACGGAATTGCACCCGGTCCGATTGAAGATACCGAAGGGATGAAAAGGCTTTTGCCCGAACATCTCAAAGAAAAACTACAAAAGAGAGTCCCGCTCGGACGTTTCGGACGCATCAAAGATATTGAAAACGCGGCGGTTTTTTTATGTTCCGATGCAGCGGATTTTATCAACGGCGTCACGCTGGTCGTTGACGGCGGGCATTGGCTGACCGGAACGAGTTTCGGTTAAAATTAATAAAATTTTTGAATCTAGAGTAGCAATAGGATAAGCTTTGCTGCCTTAGTCAAATATTTCGCCATTGCTCGGATGGCTTTCTCCTAAAATTCCGCGCAGAACAATCATTTTCGCCAGAATGCGAATCTCCTGACGTTCAAATTTATTAGTCAATGCCTTTGCGCGGACAAAATCGGCTTTTGCGAGATTTTGAATTGTCATATCGATTGTGCCGAGACTCCTGAGCAACCCGCGTGTGATTTCTCCTCCGAAACTTCCCACTTGCACTTCGCCGTCTTCAATTATATCGTTGCTCGTATCAATAAACTCAGCAACTTTGATAGCTGCTGAAATTGTTTCGTTGAGGCGAAAGATTGTATTTTCCAACATTGGAAATGCTTTTTCCGTATCTACTCCGGCGTAACCGGTTATAACAATCCAGGTTTCCGTGTATTCACGGTAATTTTTCGGCTGCGGATTAATTAAAGAACGCGCGTCATCCATTATTTGCGACGCTGACTCTTTATCGCCGGAAAGCGCCACTTGCGCAGCCAAAGCGCTTAAGGCGAATAACTTCTGTTCGCGGTTCTTGACACTTGCAATTATTTTTCTCGCTTGCTCAACTACTTTTTGCCTTTCTTCTTTGGAAAGTGTTTTCTTGTTTAAGCTTCCGACATCTTCCATTAATTTCTTCTGCGTTTCTGCTTGTGATTTATTCTGAGCTGGCATTGGGGGTCGCGGTGGCGCGTCTCCAAATGACACGGCGCCATTTTTTGTATTTTTAGTATTGATTTTTTGGCGTATCTGCGCGGCTCGGACAGGAGCAAATTTCTCGACTTGCGGCAGATAGCGATTGATTTCGGAATTATCAAGATTTTCGCGTTTAAGCAGCGCTTGTCCGAGCAAATCGGCTAGTTCACGCATCGATTGCTCGGTAAACATCGGACGTTTTCCCGGTTCTTTTTTTATTTGCTCAAGATTCTCGTTCCCTAAATTAAGCAGCGTACTGAGATGATAAAAGTTGTCGGGTGTCGCATCGATAGACTTTATTTTTTTTAAAATATCTTCGCCGAATGATGCTCCCTTTTCGGCATCTTTAGCGTAAATTTTCTTGAGCAGATCACCCATTTGACCATTAAAACCTTTTTCAAGTGCTTTACGTCCGTGTTTGAGCGCGACATCTACGTCCTTTGCGGCTATCCGGTTCAGCAGCTGCATTTCAAAATAAGAATTCTGCTCTAATTGAAGACGAAGTTTAGGATTTGAGATTGCCTGATCGGTTTCCGCCAGAAAATCAAATGCCAGCTGCGGATCGTGTTCCGCTAAATTAAGAGCAATTTGTTGGCGCACGGCAAGCGCTTTGAAAAACTCTCTATTGAAATCACCTCTGCCGCCGCCAACCAAAAGACTCGTTTCTTCTTCGGTTTCCGGCGCGGTTTCCGGACCGTCAAATTGGGTTAAAAGCTGCCGAAAATCGTGGATAACACTTTTGAACATTGCCCGCGCTTCCTTTTCATCGTTGAACCACATCAAATTAGCCAGCTCCGCCGAAAAGCTAATTCGGTTTTCCAAAGCTCGCATATTATTGACGTCGACAGCGGTTTCGCGGAGGAAACTTACGGCATCCTTGCGAAGTTCGGCTGAGATTTTATCTTTTTTCTTATTTTCGACAACTTGCGAAAAGCTAATTTGAACTACTAAAACAGGTAGCAGCAATGAAAAAAATATTTTTCCGAAAGCTTGTTTTATTGGCGACAAATCGGTTTTTTTAAAGGTCATGATGTTCATTTTCCAGCGTTGTTTTAAATTCTTTTTCATCTTCTTCCGCGTTCGGGTCGAGCAGGCTTTCCAAAATCCGGTACCGCGCAAAAAAACGAATTTCCGAGCGCGAAAATCTTTCCGCAAAGTTTGTCGCCCGTTCAAAGTCGGCGACAGCTAAATTTTTTAAAAGCTTTACCCCTTTCGGAATATTTTGGTAGGATTGGCTGCGAATCGTATCAAGT
>JALZOH010000246.1 GCA_030857305.1 Acidobacteriota bacterium | reverse complement strand
CAGGAATTCTGCCTCGGGGTGAATTTCATAAAATTTTTGAGGAGAACAAATGAACTCAACATACGATTTAAATTCATCTTATCCGGTTGCCGAAGCGTTGCCGGAAGAACGTGCTTCTTTTATTCGCAAAACATATTTGCATCTGGCAGGCGCGCTTCTGGTGTTTGCTTTGATGGAAACGTATCTGGTGATGTCCGGCGCGGGTGCGGCAATTGCACAGACAATGCTTGGGGGTCGTTATTCCTGGTTGATAGTTCTTGGCGCTTTCATGGGCATCTCGATGCTCGCGCAGTGGTGGGCGAATTCGCAAACGTCCAGCGCAATGCAGTATCTGGGTTTAGCGCTCTATGTCGTCGCGGAAGCGATAATTTTTCTGCCGTTGTTGTTTGTCGCTAATTATACGGCGGGCGGCGATGTAATTGCGAAAGCCGGAATTGTTACGCTCGGTTTGTTTCTCGGATTGACGGCAACGGTTTTTCTGACGCGCAAAGACTTTTCGTTTTTAGGTCCGATTCTGGCAATCGGCGGATTTGTCGCGCTCGCGTTTATCTTTTCAGGTATTGTTTTCGGTTTTAGTTTGGGAAGCGTATTTGCGTTTATTATGGTAGCTTTCGCAGGCGCGGCGATTCTTTATGAAACTTCTAACATTCTTCATCATTATAGACCGAATCAACACGTCGCGGCTTCGCTGTCACTTTTCGCCAGTGTTGCTTTGCTTTTCTGGTACGTGCTGCGAATATTTATGGGTTCGAAAAATTAATTTGGTAGAAAACGAAATACCAAAAGTAGTTTAATGTAAGTCGATAAATATTTACTTCAAATCTACGTATTTTCTAAAAAGGTTTTTGCTAGAAGCAGAAGCCTTTTTTCTTTTGACTCTGAACCTTTTTGATACACGAAAATGTCTCGATACACTCCACGCGCTAAATAAATTATCAATAGTAAATCAAGTCTTTACGGAACATACTTACGTGGCACGCTTCTTGTATCCATCAGATTTAAGTCAATTACGTTTATCTCAACGTGAAGACAAGTTTCAATTTTAAGTGGAGAATCTATAAATATGGCTAATGCAGATGTTATATCAACCTTAAATAATTTAATCGCAACGTGCAAGGACGGGCAAAATGGTTTTCAGGAAGCGGCTGAAGGCGTCGAAAGGTCTGACCTTAAATCACTTTTTTATGAATGTTCGCAACAGCGCAGTCAATTTGCCGGGGAATTGCAGCCTCTCGTCAGGGAACTGGGCGGCGACCCGGAAAATGCCGGAAGCGTTTCCGCTGCTATTCACCGCGGCTGGATAGATATTAAATCAATTGTTACGGGTAAAGACGAAACAGCTATCTTGAATGAATGTGAGCGCGGGGAAGATGTTGCCGTCAATGCTTATAAAAAGGCTCTGGAAGAAACATTACCGGCAAACGTTAATTCAACTGTTCAAAATCAGTATAATACTGTGAAAGCTACACACGACAAAATTAGAGATCTTCGTGACTCAGCGCGTGCTGCAACAACATAAACTTAAAGATTTCTTTCTCATTTTAATCCGCAAAAAAGGGGAGCATCGCGCTCCCCTTTTTTGTCTGCATAAATTTAAAATCTCAAAATGTTTGAAGGACTTCGCAGGTATCTACGGATAAAAATCAATCCTAATTCCCGACGACCCCCAACCCACTTTTTTCATTTTCATCAACATACGGATATTCGGGTGAAATTCTAATACACGCAGCAAAATGTTTAGGCTTTATTTCTACCAATTGCGGTTCGATTTTTTTGCATTCCGCAATCGCATACGGACAGCGCGTATTAAAATGGCAGCCGCTCGGCGGATTGATCGGGGAGGGAACATCGCCGGTTAAAATAATCCGCATCCGTTTAGACTCGATTTCCGGGTCAGGTACGGGAACGGCGGAAATCAATGCTTTTGTATAAGGCATCAACGGATCGGCATACACTGATTTTCCGTCGGCAAGCTCAACGATTTTTCCGAGATACATAACTGCAACTCTGTCCGACAAATGACGAACCGCGCGCAAGTCGTGCGAGATGAAAAGATATGTCAGATTTTTTTCAGCCTGCAGTCGTTCCATCAAGTTCATAATCTGAGCTTGAATCGAAACGTCTAAAGCGGAAATCGGTTCGTCCGCAACAATAAATTCCGGATCCACCGCGAGCGCGCGTGCAATTCCGATACGCTGCCTTTGACCGCCCGAAAATTCGTGCGGATAGCGCTTGACGAAACGCCGATTTAAGCCGACCGTCTCCATTAAATTCTGCACCATCTGTTCGACGTTCCCGTTTTTCGCCAGACCAAAAGTGCGAATCGGCTCGCCGATAATATTTCCGATTGTCATACGCGGGTTAAGGCTAGCATATGGGTCTTGAAAAATCATCTGTAAATTTTTACGCTCATCGCGCATATCGCCGCTCGAAAGATGTGCCAAATCTTTTCCGTTGTAAAAAACCTGTCCCCCCGTCGGCTCTGTCAGACGCAAAATCGCTTTGCCGAGCGTTGATTTGCCGCAGCCAGATTCGCCGACAAGTCCGAGCGTTTCGCCTTTTTCAATATCCAAAGAAACTCCGTCAACCGCTTTGACAACGCGGCGAACCGGACTTCCGCCGGTGATACGGTCTAAAAACCCGCCGCCGCCGAGATTGAAATAGACCTGCAAGTTTTGAATTGAGATAAGATTGTTGCCGTTTTCATTCATAAATAAAATAACTGCACTTACGGATTTAACTGGATTTCTGACGTTGCTATACTATTCGCTTTAGTAGAATTTTCCTGCACGGATTCCGCATAAACTTCTTTCGCAAAATGACACAGCGAAGAATGATTCGCGTTAATTTGCACAAACGGCGGAAACTGCTCGACGCAAATTTCTTCGGCTCGATAGCAGCGCGGCTGAAACGGACAACCCGGCGGCAGATGCGCGACATCGGGCGGCAAGCCCGGAATCTGGTAAAGCTCCGCGCCCTGCTCGTGCGCCGGGTCGGGAACGCTTTTCAAAAGTCCTTTTGTATATGGATTGGCGGGCATGGCGAAAAGTTCTTTCGTCGGCGCGATTTCAAAAACTTTTCCGGCGTACATGACGATAATTTTTTCGGTCATTCCGGCAACGACGCCCAAATCGTGCGTGATTAAAATAACGCTTGTGCCGAATTCGGATTTTAAGTTTTTTATCAGTTCAAGAATCTGCGCCTGAATCGTCACATCGAGGGCGGTTGTCGGTTCATCGGCAATTAGAAGTTCGGGCTGACACGACAAAGCCATCGCAATCATTACGCGCTGGCGCATACCGCCGGAAAACTCGTGCGGATAACCGTCAACGCGGCTTTTAGCATCGGGAATGCCGACGGTTTCCAACATTTTTACCGCGTGTTGATATGCCTGCTTTTTTGTATGACCGAGATGAAGCTGTGTTACTTCCATTAGTTGCGTCGAGATTTTCAAAAACGGATTGAGCGAAGTCATCGGGTCTTGAAAAATCATTGCAATGCGCTTGCCGCGAATTTTTCGGATTTCTTCGATTGAAAGCCGGCGTATATCAATCCCGTCGAAAATAATATCGCCGTTCACGATTTTTCCCGGCGGTTCGGGAATCAAGCGCATAATCGAAAGATTCGTCACGGATTTCCCGCTTCCCGATTCGCCGACAATTCCGATTGTTTCGCCTCTTTCAAGTTGAAACGTAATCCCGTCAACCGCTTTGACCACGCCGTCTTCAGTTTGAAAATAAGTTTTCAGGTCGTTGACGGTTAAAATGTTGCCGTTTTGATTTGTCATTCGTTAGTTTAGAATTTTCGAGTTTGTGGATCGAGCGCGTCACGCAAACCGTCGCCCAAAAAGTTTAGTGAAAACAAAGTTAGCGCCATCGTGACACCCGGGAAAATAAGCTGCCACGGAAATACCGAAATATTTTTTATGCCATCTGCCGCTAAACTTCCCCAGGAGGCAAACGGCGCCTGGACGCCGATTCCCAGGAACGAGAGAAAAGCTTCGGACAACATCACGCTCGGAATCGTCAAAGTCGCGTAAACAATGACCGGACCGAGCGCATTCGGAACAAGGTGGCGGAAAATAATCGAAGTGGTTGAAACGCCGGTCGCCCGTGCCGCCAGCACAAATTCTTGATTTTTTAATGAAAGAATTTGCCCGCGCACGACCCGCGCCATCGTCAGCCATGAAACTAAGCCGAGCGCAAAAAACAGAAGAATAATTTGGCTCAAACCTTGCCCGCCGCCGAAAGTGTTGGCAATCGTTTGAATCCATTCAGGCGTGTTTGGTCCGCCGAAAACAGAGAGCAGAACAATAACGATTAAGATATATGGAATCGCGTAAATAATGTCCACGACGCGCATCATAAAATTGTCAATTTTGCCGCCCAGGTAACCAGCCGTCGCGCCGTAAGAAACGCCCACAATCAAGGATACAATCGTCGAAATCACGCCGACCATCAAGGAGATTCTGCCGCCCTGCAAGACGCGGGCTAAAATATCGCGTCCTGAATCGTCCGTTCCCATCGGATGTTGGAGCGACGGCGGAAAAGACTTGATCAAATCGCCTTCCGGC
>JALZOH010000245.1 GCA_030857305.1 Acidobacteriota bacterium | reverse complement strand
TTCTCGCTCGTTCAAGCACAGACCGCCGCGCCGGGCGATTTGGACACGACCTCCGGCTTCCCGCAGGCTCTGGTCACGCCCGGACAAGGCGTTTGGAGTCATATCAGCGGAAACACCTACCGTTTCAAGTTCAAGTCTTTCAGCTTTGACCCGAGCGGTAATTTTACCGGCTGGGCAATTGTCAGTTACGAGATAAATCTAAACCGCAGAGCCGATAGATACAACGCGGTTGGAACTACGGGAGTTTATGCTCCGAACGGCAATTTATTATTTACAGGCTGCTCGACTGCAACAGCCACCCGATTTGAATAATCGGCAAATAGATGCGAGTTCAACGCGAAAAATAATTGCGTTGAACTCGCTTTAAGTTTTTCGTAAATTTAGTTCAGACTGTGGTTTCGTCGGCTAAGAGTTTTTTCGCTAAAGTCACATAAAGCCCGACCGCTTCTTCTAAATCTTTTTTCAACACAAATTCGTGTGAAGTATGAGCATCAAGAATCGAACCCGCACCTAACAGAAGTGGCGTTCCCCAGTTTGAAAGGTGCGGAATGTCGGTTGTAAAACGCACGACCTTTTGCCGGAAACCTTCGACCGCGAGCAATTTGACGGGCTTTGCGATTGACATAATTTCGATACGCCCGCGCCCGTCAACAGTTTTCTCCAGGATTTCCAAAATCGGTTTGTCATCTGTCGTAAGGCGAATATGTAAACCTGCTTCGGCGTTTGGCGCGATGACATTTGTTTTTAAACCGCCGCCGATTAAACCGATGTTGTTGGTTGTTTCGCCGAAAAATTCATCGTTTGGAAATTCGATTTTTCTGACGTCGATTAAAATATCGAGCAGTTTTTCAATCGCCGATTCGCCCATTTCCGGGTAAGCCGAATGCGCGGCTCTGCCTTCGGTTTTGATAAAAAATCTCAAAGAGCCTTTCGAGCCGATTGCTAAATCATTGTCAGTCGGCTCGCCGTTTATCATATATTCGCATTTTGTCGCAATCGGATGTTTGTTTGCGGCTCGTGCGCCGGAACTTCCTTGCTCTTCATCAACCGTGAACAGTAACCCGATGTCATTTATACCTTGTCTCCGCAATTCTTCCGCCGCAAAAATTTGCGAAGCGATAATTCCTTTCGCATCGCACGCGCCGCGCCCGTAAATTTTCTCGCTGTCTTCGTTTGCCGTGATATATGGCGGCACGGTGTCCATGTGCGTTGAGAAAAAAACGTGCGGCGTATCGTTCAAACGAGCAATGACGTTGTTTTGATTTTCTGAAACAGGTTGCATTTCTACCGTCCAGCCGAGATTTTCGAGATAATCGCGCAGAAAAAATCCAACCGCTTGTTCATCTTCTGAAATTGACGGAATGTTAATTAAAGTTTTAGTTAGTTCAAATAAATTCATTTTTAAGTTTGTGTTTTACGTTCAGTCAAAAGTTGCCGGATTTCGGTTCTAAGTTCTTTTATTTCCGTTTGCAAATCAAAAAGCGTCGGTGCTTGCGGCGGCTTTTCTTCGCGTTTTTCCGCGTCGCGCTCGACAAAGAATGTCGCTAGAGTTGCCGTAATATAGCCGAAAACGGCAAAGGCATAAAGCGCCAGGATAAAACATAAAACGCGACCTTCGGCAGTTTGCGGGAAATAATCCGAGCCGATGGTCGTGAGCATCATCGCCGTCCACCACAAAGCCTCCGCATAATTTTTGAAACCGCCTTCGACTTCATTTTCAAACCCATACATTCCAGCCGCGCCGCCCAACAGCACAATCACCGATAAAACAAGCACATAGCCGAACCCGCGCCGGCTAAAACTCGCGCCCAAAGCCTTCATCCCGCGATTGAGAGATGTCAGCAGACGCACAAAACGCAATCCTCTCGCCGCTCTTGCCGCCCGCAAAAGCCGAAAGACACGAAACGCGCGAAACACGCGCAAAGCCGGAAGCAGCAGCGCAATTGCCGTCAGCCAGTTGCTTTTCAAATAATCGGTTTTATTAGGCACAAGCGTAAATTTTATCGCAAAATCAACAACAAAAATTATCCAGATAACCGTTCCGATTGTTTCCAGAAGCGGGCTTATACTCCAGACGGATTCGTAAATAAAAAGCGCGAGCCAGATGAAGCTCAAAATGAGCATCGGCGTTTCAAGCCAATTTTCAAGCCGCTCTAATATCTCCAGCCGTTCATTGTGTGTTTCTTCCCGAACAACCTTCTTTTTCTCGTCCATCCAACCCTCCTTGCCTAGCGAATCTTTTTTCGGATTATCGCATCCAAGCCGGTCAGTTGTATATTTGGTTTTTCGTCAATCTGAGGATTTTAAGATTTAATTTCCGTGAAAAATTTTCCGTGCAGTCTTTTAATTACTTCGTTGACCTGTTCTTCTTTCACTACAAAAGTTAGATTGACGCTTGAGGCGCCGTGGGAAATGAGCGAAATATTGACATCCGAAATCGTCGAAAAAATTTGCGCCGCAACGCCGGATGTTCCCCGAAGACCTTCGCCGACGACACAAATGACGGCTTGATTTGGCTCGATTTTAACTTGTCCGAGCCGCTCTAAATCTTTGGTAATCGTTTCGAGCGCGGCGGTATTGTCAAGCGTTAGCGAAACCGAAACTTCCGAAGTCGTAACCACATCGATTACCGTCCGATGGCGTTCAAAAATCTGAAAAATCGCGCTCATAAAACCGTACGCACCGAGCATCCGCGCCGAGGTAATGAGCAAAATTGTGATGCCGGTTTTATACGCGATTGATTTAACGACGCGCGGCGTGGTGCCGGATTTCGGCAAAATCATCGTCCCTTTTTCAGTTGGCTGATGCGAATTGCAGACGCGCACGGGAATCCGGAAATCAACGGCGGGCTGAATTGTTTTCGGATGCAAAACTTTTGCGCCGAAATAAGCGAGTTCCGCCGCTTGCTCATAGGACAAAGTTTTGATTGTTTTGGCTTCGCTACAAATGCGTGGGTCGCACGTTAAAACGCCGGTTACATCCGTCCAAATCTGAATTTCTCTTGAGCGCAGAGCCGCGCCGACCAATGCCGCCGAATAATCTGAACCGCCGCGTCCTAAAGTCGTTGTTTCACCGCTTCGGCTGGCGGCGATAAATCCGCCCAGCACGGGAATTTCGCCCGCTTCGATTAAAGGCTGTAATTCTATTTGAATGAGTTTTTCCGTCTCAGACCAAATCGGCGCGGCAGCGCCGTATTCTTCATCCGTGACAATCAAACGGCGCGCATCTATCTGTCGCGCCTTCAAATTTTTCGCCCGTAAAACTTCCGTCAAAAGCCTGGATGAAAGCTGCTCGCCGTAGGAAACTATCGCGTCTTTGAGCATCTGCAAAGGAAGCGAACGGCGCGAAACACGCATCAATAATTCATTCAGGTCTTTTTTGGCATAATCGAGTTCGGTCTGGAAAGATTTCTGTTGCGTCTTGCCGGTTAATTGTTTGGCAACTTTTGTATGGCGTTCAAAATGCGGCTCGAGCGAAGCGAAAGCGTTTTCATAATCGCCTTTTTTCGCCAAGTCAAAAGCGCTGAGTAACGCGTCTGTTACTTTCGACATCGCTGAAGTGACGACGACCGGCGAATTTTCATCTTCGCCCGCGACAATTTCGGTGGCGCGCGTGAATGAGGAAGCATCTTGCACCGATGTTCCACCAAATTTCATTACGGTTGGACTGATTTTTCCGCTCACAATTAAATTGTAAAGTTAAATTAAAACCACAAAGGACGCAAAGGAAGAAAAGTATCAGCCACGAATAAACACGAAAGTACGCGAAAAAGAAAAGATGAAATTATAAACTAATTGTTCCGCTTTTGCTTAAGAATCTATCTTTTAAGTTTTCCTTTCGTGCTTGCTGATGTTTATTTGTGGCTAACTTCCTAACCACACAAAACCGCCCCACCGTTGATGTTTAGGATTTCGCCCGTGATATGGCGTGACCAGTCGGAGAGTAGAAAACAAATCGAAAGCGCAACATCGTCAGTTGTGGCGACGCGCCGTAGAGGAATCGAATCAATCACGCTTTGCTTGTAATTTTCGTCTTCAAAAACGGGGCGCACCATCGCCGTTTCAATCCAGCCGGGCGCGACCGCATTAACGCGAATCTTCGGGCAAAGCTCGCTCGCTAAGGCTTTTGTAAAACTGATTTGTCCGCCTTTGGATGCGGCATAATTGGAATATCCGGCTTCGCCGCGCTGCCCGGCGGTGGAAGAAACCAGAACAATCGCGCCTGTTTCGCGTTTTTTCATCATTGGGACACAGGCTTTCGTCATCGCCCACGCCGCTTTTAGATTCGTGTTCAAAACCTTGTTCCACAGCTCTTCCGACATTTCCTCAATCGGCGCTCCTTCCCAGATTCCGGCGTTCAAAACGAGCAAATCAATCGTTTGAAACTTTTCGATTGTTTTCCGCGCGATTGTTTGCGCCGCCTGCCATTCGGAAACATCGCCCTGCACCGCGATTGCCTCAACGCCTAAACTTTCACAATTTTTTACAACTTCATTTGCTTCCGTTTCGCTTTTCAGAAAATTAACGACGACATTCGCGCCCGATTCCGCCAATCTCAAAGCCGTTGCCGCACCGACGCCGCGCGACGC
>JALZOH010000244.1 GCA_030857305.1 Acidobacteriota bacterium | reverse complement strand
CCCCCAGCATTTCCGCCGCCCAAGGATTTTATATAAGCGACGAGCGAAACGAGTTGTTCTTCCGTTACCTGCCCCTTAAAGGTCGGCATTATCGGCTGATACCCTTCAACAATCTGCCCGGTCGGATTCAGAATCGAATTGCGGATATACTCATCATCGGCGAGGACGGATTGTCCGGTGGTCAATTTCTGTTCTTTGCCGTGAATTCCCGTCAGCGTGGGACCTCTGCCCTGGTCATTTTGCTGATGACACGAAGCGCAGCCGAGCTTTGTTTCAAAAAGCTCTTTTCCGGCTTCGACCGGCGTTTGCCCCGACACAGTTCCGCTCAACCAATTATCAAAATCACGCTGCTCCATGACATAAACATAACCACCCATCCCCGAATGATTTAAGCCGCAGTATTCAGCGCAGAAAAGATGATATTTACCCGGCTTTGTCGCTTCAAACCAGAGTGTCGTATAGCGCCCGGGAATAACGTCCATTTTTGTCCGAAAAGCCGGAACGAAAAAATCGTGTAAAACGTCTTCGGTTGTCATCGTGAGCTTAACTTTGCGATTGACCGGTATGTGTAATTCGTTTATTTCGCGCTGACCCGTGGTGTGCTGCAATTTCCACATCCACTGTTTGCCGACCACATAAATTTCCATTGTGTCTGCCGGCGGACGATATTGGTTGTAGTAAACAAGCGCGCCGCCGAGAAAAATCGTCATTGAAATAACGAATGGAATAATTGACCAGGCGGTTTCAAGTCCGATCGAACCGTGAATTTCCGCACCGGTCGCGTATTTTTCTTTTTCACGATATTTAAGGACGAAGAAAATAATTGCCGCCACAATTCCAATGGTGAAAAACGCGCTAATGGCAATCAAATAAAAATACAGTGCGTCGACCTGCCACGCAAAAGTGGAGGCTTGTTCGGGAAATAATGGAACCCACGAATTCTCTTGCATAATCTTTTATAAATTTTATATTTCAGATTCCAAAATACCGGAATGCGGAATCAGCATTTGCCAGTCTATTTCAAACCTGCCGACTTATTTTTGTTATACCGCCAAAACACAACGAACATAACGCCCAAACCGAGTATGGTAGCGATTGACAAAAGACGCAGAAAACTTAAAATTGCCAAGCCGTACTTCCCCGTTGAAGGGTCGTAGTGATAGCAGTAAAGAAACAGTTTTTCAACCGGATTTCCGATTTTACTTTCAGCCGACTCCATCAAGCTAAATTTTAAATCCTTCGGCGCATAATCAATTCCGTAGAGATACCTTGAAACTTTGCCTTCGGGCGTGAGAACCATGATTCCGCCGGCGTGCGCGAACTGATCGGTTTGCTTGTCAAACTCGTATCTAAAACCGACGGCATCTGTAACTTTGTCGATTTCACCTTGCGTTCCGGTCAGAAAGTGCCAGCCTTTTTCCGTTCCAAGACGTCCGTATCTTGCCAGATAGCTTTCCCTTTTATTTTTGGCAAGATTCGGTTTATCATTTTCACGCGCGTCAAAACTAATCGCGACCACATCAAAATCCTTTCCCGTATCGAACGAAATTCCTTTTAACGAACCGGTCAAACCGTTTAAAACCTCGTTGCAGAGCATCGGACATTCATAATAAACCAGCGCCAGAACGACCGGCTTACCCTGATTGAAATAATCGTTGAGATTAACCGTGTTACCATTTTCATCCTTGAACTGAGCGCCGAGCGGCAACTGCTCATTTAACTTTTGTTCGATGCCGACTTTTTGCAAACCCGAAGGCAAGCCGTTGCTCACACCTGTTTGCGTCGGGTCATAAGTTTTCGGCGAGTAGAGCGGAGAATTATAATGCTCTCTTTTCTGTGCAAAACTACTCGTCTGCGTTACCAAAACGAACAAACTCAACAAAAGCGTCAGTTTCAAAACTGCTGAAAAATCTGAACTTTTAATCATAAAATCCTTGTCATATTTTGATGAAATTCAAAACGTTTAAACTGCCTGTAATCAATTAAAAATTAATCTTTTTTCTTTATCTTCTGACAACCGAAGCGGTTCTTCCCGCGCTCGAATCTGAAACAATCGAGCGTGATTCCTTTAAAATATTTTGCCCTTCTTCGCTGTTGTTTGCTTTTGCGTTCGACTGCAAAAACTTTTCTTTAGCTTCTTCAATCGGCAAAGTAACAACTGTTCCCGTTTTGGAATCTTTTTGACCTTCTTCCCAAAGTTTCGTCCATTGTCTTTCAAGCTCGCGGTATTCCGACTGCGGCGCTGCCAGTTCCAGATTCACTTGACCCCGCTCGCTTTCAACCGCAAAACCGGGCGCTCCCTGGAGGCGAGGTTCGGGCGGAAGATTTTCTCGAGCGCTCATCTGCATCGGTCGCTCGTTTTGATTGTCAGCTTCCAGAGCCCCATCTTCCATTACGTTTTCCAAAAACCACATCAGACCGAAAGTTACAACAACCAACAAAAACAAGCCAACCGAGAAATAAATAACTCCGCGCAGTCCGATGGTGTTTGTTTCGTATGGTTTATCAAAATCTACAAATTTTTTCTCATGCTTTGCCATAATATTATTTATCAATCAGAAATTTGTACAACGCTTCAATACTTGTGATTAGAAATTTGAAATTGCTAATCGTTTAATGTTCAATTCCGTGTTTGATTGCGTCAGGCAAAAATGGCTCGTTAATCGGAACGAGCGGACGCTTTGCCAACTCGCCGAAAAAATACCAAAGCCAAATTCCGCCGACGGCAATTGGCGCGACAAAATCCATCCAACTTATATGAAATTCCATTTCCTGTCCGTGCATCCCAATCATCGGACTCGGACCAATCATATAAAACATATCAATCAGCCGTAGTAACAAAATGAAAATTGCCAGCAGCGCCAGCCATTTCGCGTTGCGTTTAACGTCGCGCGAAAGCAAAACTAAAAACGGAAAGGCAAAATGAAACAAAATCAAAAGCACTCCGATTACGCCCCAAATTCCCTTCATCCGGGTCAGATACCACGTCGTTTCTTCCGGCAGATTTCCCGACCAGATAATCAAAAATTGCGAAAAATTAAAATATGCCCAAACCATTACCAGCGCGAGCATTAATTTGCCGATATCTTGAAAATGTCTTTTGCCCAGGATACGGTTCATCGGCTCTTTGTCAGACAAAAGCGCTAAAATCGCCACAACAAAACAAAAACAACTTAAGCCCCAACCGGCGACAAAAAGAAATCCCCACATCGTCGAATACCAGTGCGGGTCAAGCGTCATAACCCAATCAATAGACGCAAAAGTAACGACAAAAACATAGAAAACCATTGTCGGACCGGAAAACTTTGACGCATCTTGCGAAAGTTTGAGAGCGACTTGAGGGTCATTGGTCTGGTCTTGCTGCAAAGACCATTTGTTGAGCAGATGAACCATCACGCCCCACAAAACAAAATATAGGCAGGTGCGGAAAATCCACCAGCCGACACTCAAATACGGTTGGCGATGTTGAATAATTTTATCGTCAGCCAGATGCGTCCACTCATAAAGGTGCGTTACGCCAAGCATAATCGGCAGAAACAAAACAAAAATAACGGGCAGAGTACGCGAGCCGGCTTCGACAATGCGGCGAATAACCACGCCCCATGCGCCGCCGGTTAAATACTGCAAAATCAGAACACCCAGACTACCGATGCCGATGCCGCCCCAGAAAATAAAGCCAAGAAGCCACGAACGCAACGCTTGTTCGGTGTTGAAAAAGCATCCGACCAGCCATATCACCGACGCGATCCCGCCGATACCGAGAGCTAATGTCCGCCAGCGGGCGAGGTCTTCGGGAGCTTCAAAATTTGCATTCCTAATCATTTACCTTATTTCTCCTTAATGCCCGGTTGTTGGCGGAACAGTAGTTGTTTGAGTCGTCGCACTCGTCGCACTCGTCGCTTGTCCTGTATTTACACCGGTCGTCGGCAAAGACATATTTCCATTCGGATTCTGACTGATTTGCAAAGTTCGGATATAAGCAACGATTGCCCAGCGGTCTGCCGGCGGAATTTGCGCGGCGTATCCGTTCATTTTGCCCCAGCCGTTGGTGATAACATCATAAAAATGTCCGACGGGCGCGTTTCGCAAACGGTCGTCGTGATAAGTCGAAGGTTTCGGATAACCGCGACGCACAACCATTCCGTCGCCGCTGCCGACCGGACCGTGGCAGACTATGCAGAAAACTCTGTAACGCTGTTCTCCTCGGTCAACCAATTCTTTTGATACGGGAACGGGAAATTCTTCGATATCATCGGGAAAGCTCGTCACGACCGTATTGCCTGAAGCATCCATTGTAGGCGCGACAGCCGCGGCAGGTGCGGAAGCTGCTCCCGCATTTTCCTTTTTGCCAGTATAAAACGCTTTATTTTCGCGTAAATTACCACGCGAAACAGTGCCTTCGGGCAAATCTCTCATCGCTCGCCCGTCACTGAAAAAATCGCTTTTCTTGAGAGCTTTATAACGCGGCTGATCCTGCATATCGTAGCGACACGCGCTCAAGGCAAAAGGCAAAAGGCAAAAGGCAAAAATAAAGAAACGTGCCATCCTTATTCCTTTTTCCTTTTTACTTTTTACTTCCGCTCGCGGATTATTCGTCAACATCAAAGACCTCCTG
>JALZOH010000243.1 GCA_030857305.1 Acidobacteriota bacterium | reverse complement strand
ATTAAGTCGAACCTGTAAACCGCTTTTGGAAACGGTTTCTGCAATCTGCGCTAAATTTTCAATGCCGAATATCGGTGAAATCAAAATCTCTCGCGTGCGATTTTCCAAATTATATTTTTTAATCGTTGCCCGTGCAAAATCCAAATCGTTTAAATCGGCAATCACGAATTTTACTTCATCTTTATCAGCTCGCAAACGTTGCAAATTTGCCCAGTAGTTGCGTTCCGATTCGCCCGAAGCCGGACATTTCACGTCTAAGATTACTTTTGCGCGTTCGTCGACTTTTTCGGTCGAAAAAAAACCGCCCGTCTCGATTAAAACTTCATAACCCAAATCACAAAGCGTTTCGATAAACGGAAAAACATTTTTCTGCGCTAGTGGATCACCGCCGGTAACTTCAATTAGTTTGCAGCCGAAATTTTTTAACTGCACAAGAATTTCATCAAAACTCATTCGAGTTCCGCCCGTAAAAGTGTATTCCGAATCGCACCAGACGCAGCGCATCGGGCAACCCGTCAGGCGCACGAAACTGCAAGGTCGTCCGGCGTGCGAAGATTCGCCTTGAATCGAGAGGAAAATTTCGGTAATCCGTAAATCCATAAAACTTAATTGATAATAAAGAATTATAAAAAGTTGAAATTATCAATTATCAATTATATATGTTTTTGCGTTAGAATTTTCGGCGAGGAGAAAATTATGCGACCACAATTAAAAAAATTTATCGAATCTATCGGCAAAGACGCAATCGCCATCGTTCCCGCCGCGCACGAAGTCACTCGCAGTTATGACACGGAATTTAAGTTTCATCAAGACCCGGATTTCTTTTATCTGACCGGCTTTCCCGAACCCGACGCGATCGCTGTTATCGCACCATCGAATAAGAAAAATCCTTATACGCTTTTTGTCCGCCCGCGCGACCCGAAAATGGAAACATGGTACGGCAGACGCGAAGGTACGGAGGGTGCGGTTAAAAATTACGGCGCGGACAAAGCTCTGCCGATTGAGCGATTTGAACAGGAGTTGGCAAAACTCGTCAACGGACACGAAAAACTTTATTACCGTTTGGGAGTTGATCAGAAGCTTGACCAAAAGATTTTGCAGTATCTTTCGGTGCAAAGGTTTCGGCGTTTGAAAACCGCGTATCCGCCGCACACCATCGTTGATCCGATAACTTTGATTCACGAAATGCGTCTGCACAAAACGCCCGAGGAAATTGGAGTGATGCAAAAAAGCGCCGACCTCGCGGTCGAAGCGCACGTTCTGGCGATGCAGAAAACTAAGCCCGGAATGAACGAGTACCAAGTCGAAGCGATTATCGAAAATTATTTTAAGGAAAATGGCGCGTCAGGCGTGGCATACAATTCAATCATCGGCGGCGGGAGTAACGCCTGTATTCTGCATTACGTTGAAAATAACCGCCAACTCAAAGACGGCGATTTACTCCTTGTTGACGCGGGCGCGCAGTATCAGGGCTACGCTTCTGACATTACGCGCACGTTTCCCGTCAACGGCAGATTTACCAAAGCGCAGCGCGAAGTTTACGACATTGTTTTAGATGTCGAGATGGCGTGTCTCGAAGCCACCAAAAAAGGCAATACAATCAAACAACGCCAAGAGCTTTCGATTGAACTGCTCACCGAGGGTATGAAACAACTCGGACTTCTGAAAGGCAAAACAAAGGAATTAATCAAAAAAAAAGCTTACGAAAAATATTACATGCACGGCGTCGGTCATTATTTGGGAATGGATGTTCACGACGCGGGACGCTATTTTACCGATGCTAAAGCGAAAAACTCGCGCCCGTTTGCGGCGGGAATGGTTTTAACGGTCGAACCCGGACTCTATATTCCGCCGGACGACAAAGATGCGCCTTCAAAATATCGCGGCATTGGCATTCGCATCGAAGACGACGTTTTAGTAACCGAAGACGGAAACGTGAATTTAACCGCGAAATGTCCGAAGCAAGCGGAAGAGATTGAAGAGTTGATGGCAAAACAGAAAAAGTGAGGTAAAAGTATATGCCAACTGATTTAACGCAAATTGTAACTGAAAAAATGCAGGTTTTACCGCTTGAGAAACAGCAAAGAGTTTTAGAATTTGTCGAATCAATCGAAAGAACGAACGAGCCGAAAAAGCAATCGCTGCTCGACAGATTAGAAGCGATAAGCAAGCGTGTACCTGAGGAAGTTTGGGAAAAACTTCCCATTGACGGCGCGGAAAACATTGATCATTATCTTTACGGCGCACCGATGAAGTAATTTTTATTGTAAGATCAAAACGAGGTGAATTTATGCAAACCGAAATCGCGGAAACCATTTACGAGAAAGTCAAAATTTTACCGCTCGACAAACAGAAAGAAGTATTAATATTTGTTGAGAAAAAACTTTTCTCTGCCGAAAAAAAAGATTCGCGTCCGATTTGGGAAGTGGCGCGGGTAATCAGCGAAAGCGTTCCTTTGGAAGAATGGGAAAAACTGCCTTCGGACGGTTCAGTCAATCACGACCATTATCTTTACGGCGCGCCTAAAAAATACTAATGAAAAAGATTTTTGCCGATGCCGTCTATTGGATTGCGCTTATCAATCCGGCTGACCAATGGTTTGAACGGGCGCAAAACGTTGCCGCGCCTTTAGGCAAAATTCAAATCGTAACGACCGTCGAAATTCTAACCGAAACGCTCAATTTTTACGCCGAGAGCGGCACTCGAAAACGCGATGCAGCAGCGCAGCTAATTCGTTCGATTTTACTCAACGTTGACGTTGAAGTCGTTGCCGCAACCAATGAGGCTTTTCTTGACGCGCTAACGCTTTACGAATCGCGCCGCGATAAAGGATATAGCCTAACCGATTGTATTTCGATGAACGGCTGCCGGACGCGCGAAATCACGGAAATTCTCACGCACGATAATCATTTCGAGCAGGAAGGTTTTACTGTTCTGCTTTAAATCTGAGGGTGAAAGTATTGAAACATGCGCAGGGAGATTAAAGAATTAATGAATGGAGGAAAGGCTAAAAGCCCAAAGAAGTAATTGGTTTCTTTCACAAAAAACAGATGCAATTTGAAGATCTAGGCAAAAATCTTCCCGTACTTTTCAGCGCATTGCTGGTCAGCATTCTTTTCGTTCAATCGGGACTCGATAAAGTGTTTGATTGGAAGGGCAATCTCGAATGGCTAACCGGACATTTTTCCAAAACGTTTCTGCGCGAAATGGTTTCGCCGATGCTCGCAACCGTCACCGTGATGGAATTAGCAACCGGATTTTTAAGCGCCATCGGAATCGTCTATTTTTTGCTGACGGGTTCGCTTCATTTGATATTTTACGCTTCCATCCTCGGTACGGCGTCAATCGTTGCACTTTTTTTCGGACAGCGCATCGCCAAAGATTACGCGGGCGCGGCGGTTTTAGTTCCGTATTTTATTCTGCTGATTATTCTCATGTATCTGACAAATCCGTTTTTGAAAGGATAATAAAAGACAGCAATTTAATCTGATGGCGAAAATTTCGAACTAATCGGAAGAAACTGAAGAGTTAATAAACGATGGACGAAAATAAAATAAACAAATTGTTTTTCTTTTGCCGAATAAAAAATCCTGTTCAAGTTTTAAGTTTGAACCGGATTTTCGCTTTTGTTCAACAATATTAAATCATTTAGAATTTTTCATCTTAGTAACAACAAAAGTTGCCGTGTAACCGTTGCGATTGATTCTGATATTCGTCGCTGGTCTGGGATTAAGATCGGTTAATTTTATTCTATAACCGGCAAATGTAACGAATTGGGGTGCTGAATTCGTATTCAATTCAAATGTTTGCGCTGCTCCGTTTGACTTACTAACTTTTATCGTAATTCGGGCGTTGCCCGCGTCGATGCAGTTGGTATCGGTCGGACAGCGCGAATCTTCAACGAGCGAAGCGAACTTAATCGTTAATTTACTGCCGGAAATTACTTTTTGCCGGTTGATAAGAACTTTTATTTGCTGCTTTGTTTGAGCGCTGACAAAATTAAAACTTCCGAAGACGAGCGTTAAAATTAAAGTTGAGATTACTGTTTTCATAAATATTCTCCAAAATCTGGATCAAACAGGCGTCTGATTCGCTTGTTTTGAATCTCGACCGACTTTTTACGTTGTATAAAATAACCAATAACTTAAGCAGTCAGACAGAATTAAAATAAACCGAAAAATTAACCGCAGATGTTCGCAGATAAACGCGGATAAAATTTTCGGGCAGCCGCATATAAAATGTTTTCCCGCTTTTTCAATCTGCGTGCATCGGCGTTCATCTGCGGTTTAAAGTTGTACTTAATTTTTTTGATTACTTAAAATAGGACGCTTTGATTAAGTCATTTGAAATTTTCCGGACTTATTTCTAAGGTGTGAGCCATTTGGTTTCGAGTTCACCGGCAGAGTTCCAGGCGAATAAAGATCGGCGGTTTCCTCTCACGTCTAATTCCAGACAATCAATCGAATCAACGGTCGAACTGATGACCACGAAATTGGATTTTCCGACTTCCGATTCTTCTTTGCTCGGCTGGCGGTCGATTATTTCTTCCAGCAACCCGGAAGTCGGTTTTTCGCTAATTCGACTCGGGCTTTCTCCGGCGTAGCAGCGGCGCGAGAAAAAAC
>JALZOH010000242.1 GCA_030857305.1 Acidobacteriota bacterium | reverse complement strand
CCGTAATTTACTGAGACTTGTTGTGGAATAACGTGATTGCCGCTTGGCATCAAACTTATGGCAAACACTGTCAGAGCAGTTTTTACCAATCCAGTTCCGTCAATATATTTGTATTCCATAATCTTAGTATTCAGGATTTAAGGATTTTAGAAAATCATCTTTTAGTAATCCAAAGAAAATTTCTTTCTCAATAGAATGCCCTTTTTCCAATATCGAATTCATATCTTCAAAGAAATTTATATTTTCACCTTCAATGGAAGTATCAATATCAATTATAGAGGCTCTACCAACAACTTGATTATTTGCTTCAAGTTTTATTTGATTTCCTGCCTGCAACATAACTTTGTATTTATCTCTGGATAAAACAGTTCTTACAAAAATTTCTTCGCCAGCAATTTCATTTTCAATTATTTTGATGTTGATATTTATATTTTCCCAAATATCATCTGCAAAAAAATTTATATACCGTAATCCGACTCTCGTAACATTAGATATGAAATCAAGTTCTTTTATCTTTTCAAATACGCTTTGAATTTCTTCGTTGTAGCTTTCCCAAGTTGTGTAATTTTGTTCAGTTATTGCAAGTGAAATCACTTTCGGACCAACTTGAAATGCATAATACTCTCTTGTTAATTTGTAGTGTGGTTGATAAATCAGGTTAAGGTCATTATCACGAACCGCTAGAGGAATTTGCAGTATAGGTAATTGTTCTGCGCTTTTATACGAGTCTTTTAATTTATTATAAACGACGCCGAAAACTGCATCTGACGGCAACGACGAATCAAATCTAATTTCAAGTACCGCTTGATTTATTGGACAAGGATTTATTTGCTTCGGTAGCGTCATTGTTTTCGATTTATTATTTTAACTCAATTTCTGCCTAATTATTATTTTCGACACACTATATAAGTCAAGTATAACTTTTATTTTGATAGACGGTAGATATACGCATAATTTGTCCAATTAGTTTTCTCAAAAGCCAAATCGTTCATTTCACGCCGACCGAAATTCTAAACATCTTTCGGCTCAACGGCTTTAATGAAAGTATAGCGTTTGAAATCTTTGGCGTTGAAGGTCAGCCGATTTTGAATGTCGTGGGCTTTCATCGCGGCGACGATTTTCGCGTCGTGGACTTTTACGCCTGAAACCGAATGATTGACGATTAGCTCGCGCCAGTTTCGCTAAACTTCTTCGGTGTCAGGCAGAATGTCGAAGACGGATTCGATTTTCGAGAGTTCGGCGTCGGCTTGGGCAATCGAAAAGCCGAAACCGTTTTTATCGAGCGGGCGCGTGCAGACATTCCAAAATTCGGAGACGTTTTGCAGCAGAATATAAAGCGTAGAATTTTGTGCCAGCAATTTGTCAACGGGATTTTTGGCTTCCGCGTGCTGACTGCTGTTTATCTGCGCCAGTCGCAAAAGAATGTTCGTATCAATCAGCCAAATCATATTTGCCGCAAGATTTGTTCTTCGTAAATGCTTTCGCGGCTGATTTGTTCGTCGGTCAAAACAGGTGTGTTCGGGTCGAGACTATTCATCCATTCGTCAAAGGCTTTTATTTTCTCGGCGTTAGTCAATTCTTTTTCTTCGTTCTCCGTCGCGCCGCGCACGTCAATCTCGACGATACTGTTTTCGGGAAAATCGAGCGGCTGCAAAGGACGCAGAATGCCGTTTTCATAAATTGCCTGGATGTTTTGACTCATAATGCGCTCATTTTAACAGAATCGGAAAGTTTTATGAAAATAATTTCACAAAAGCCGAATTACTTATTTCCACGTCGTCGGCAATCAATTCTAAAAACTAATGATTCTGCGGGTCGTCGGTTTGCAAGCCTTCGCTCGTTGCCGCTGTCAAAAGACGCGCGTCGGAGGCGAGGAAAATCAGCGCGGGAAGATTGGCGGATTGAAGCCCGGACTTGGCGAGTAGAGCCGAAGCAAGCCCAAATCGCGTCGCCTGCTCGAAGCGGATAATTTTCGAGAAGCCTTTGCGCTCCGAGCAGAACCGCGTCGGACATTTCAACCATTTCGTAATCGGTTTCGACGAATGAGAGAAAATCGCCGGAGAATTTGGCGTATTCCGCCGCCGTAATATTTGCTTCGCGCCGTCGGCGATTCATTGCGCTTAAAACTTCGGCGACACTTAATTTCGTGGTGATGATTTTGTTTCCGCTTGCCGCGTCAAACTCCTTTTCAATCCACGCGCTTCCAGCTTCGAAAATATGACGCTTGACTAAGGCGCTGCTGTCGGCATAGTAAGTTTCGCTCATCCGCGCGCTTCCCGGTCTTCGTCAATGTATTCGCCCAAAGATTTTTCGCCGGAAAAAAGTTTTCCTATTCGGCGCCTTTCTTCGTCGGAAAGTTTCTTGGCGTTTGGAAACTTCATCTGACTTGTTAATCCCGCTTCGCGCAAAACTCTGGAAACTTTATCGCGGTGTGTTTCTTCGTCGCTTGGTGCTTCATCGGGCACATTAACTTTGAAAATCTTTTTTTCGGGCAGGTTAAGCGGCTGCAAGGGACGCAAAACGCCGTTTTCGTAAATCACTTCAATGTTTTGACTCATAATGCGGAATTTTAGCAGAATCTGAAAATTTCACAAAAAATAATTTCACCAAACTGTTTTCACAAAAGCCGAATCGTTTATTTTCGTGTTGCCTCTGCCGCTTCAGGACGCAAAGGTGATGTAAGTTAATTTGAAAGATGTGAAAGAAAATTGGTTGCGGCAAAAATAAACGTATTCTTTGCTTACTGGGAAAGTGCTTTTGGAACATCGCGTCCGCAAATCTTTATCCGACGAGCATTGCGGACAAATGACAAATTTGTTCGCCCGTAAATGAAAGAGCAAATGCTTTCGCAGTTGCTCTTTCTAGCCTATCTGAGGGAATAAAGCTGCCTTCTAACAATTTTTACCGCATCGGCAATGACGCCGACGCAGGTGCTTGTTAGTGGCTCGCTCCGACAATATTATAATCACTCGGAGCGAGTACGTTCAGATACTAACTCATCTTCCGCCGTTAATTTATCGCGCCGCCATAGAACTTCCGCTAGAGCGCTTTGATTATCCTTCGCGTATGATTGCGTTGCTCGTGCAAGATTTCGCATATCACGAAAAAGTTTAAGGAACTGGCAACGGAATTACTAAAAGAAAAATGAAACGGAGTTTTTGGAAAAACTGTCATCACTCTATTACTCCATCGCTCCATTTTCGTCAGTTACAAGTTCTGCAAATAATATGCGGAACGTAGGTTCCTTGATAAGTATGCGAATGCACCGTCCAACCGTAAAGGCGTTGGTTTCCCGTCCAATATGAACCATATATTGCCTTTACCGAACCATTTACCACACCGTTGCTGTCCACGGAATTGATTGTGATAGTCGCCACGTCGCTCGGGTAAAAAACTTCATTGCGAAACATCATAGAGCGCACGATGCCGCCGCCGGTTTTATTAACCCAACTCCAACTCAGATTCGTGTAATTGGTCGCGTAAGGCGCTCCCGGCAAGCCGTAATTATCGTAGGATATGGAACGCCCGGTACTCGGTCCGATGTAGCGCATCGCCGAAGGAATCGGCTGCGGGTCGATGTAATACGATTTGGCTGCGCCGCTCGGCAAAATAATATCCGGCGCGGAACGCCCGTTGCACAAACTGCCGGAACAGCCGCGCGCCGAACTACTAATGCTCGGTCGCGCCGTCATATCCGCAATCCAAATGTGTCCCGATTGTCCGTCAGCACCGCCGACTCCCCAGTTATAATAATAAGTGCGTCCGTTGGGTGCTGTAATCGCCTCCATTCCTTGAAAACTCAACGTAGAATTAGGGCATCTGCCGTTCGGCTTATTATTCACGGCGAGTCCGAGCGGATTACCCGCGCCGTCATATAACTGCACGTTGCTTTTGTTCAGCGAAATGCATTGAAGGTAATGGGTTGCGCCGTCGAAATTGTAATCATTGGCAGGCGCGGCAGCCATGGACGCGGAAGCCGACAAACCAATGAACAAACCGACGAACGCGAGAATGCATAATTTTTTCATAAGCATATTTTTTACTCCTTTTTATCGAGAATACTTAAAGATGCCTGATTACCTTCTGACAAGCCTCACCGCATCGGCAATGACGTAGCCCGCCGTAGATGTCCAGCGACTTACTCCGACGACGTTGTAATCGCCCGCGTTCAAGTTAAACGTGCCGAGACTGACCCATGCGCCGCCGCCCGTTTGCTGGTTGACGCGCACGGTTTGATTGCCGCTTGAAGTCGCCACAATAAACGGCGTCGAAGAATTATAGCCGGAGCTTGCCGGATACCAAACATAAACTTCGTAACTGGCAACGGCGGGAATGCTGACTTTAAACCAAGCGGCATCGCTGACAGCTTGCGGCGTTGCATAACGATAGTTTGTGCCGTAACGCTGGCTGCTGTAGCTTGATGTGTTCCAGTTTGCGCTGGCTGTGAAACGTCCTGTCGTCGCATTATCAACAATTGTTTCCCAAGTCGAACCGCCGGAAGTCCACAAATAAGTTACCTCGACCCAATCGTTGTCCGTCATTCCGAGGTCATACCAGAACGTTCCGTCGGCAATATCGATTCCGTTCGGAGAGATTACCGTGCGCCCGAACTCATCCCTGCCGCCGTTGTATCCTTCGAGTTT
>JALZOH010000241.1 GCA_030857305.1 Acidobacteriota bacterium | reverse complement strand
GCCGACAAAAATGGAAAAAAGTTATCCTGAACGCTCGAACCAACCAGACAGACATTGTCTCCGGCATCGTTTTCGCTCTCGGTAAACCAGCGACCTTCGATTAAAATATCCGTTCCGGCGCGTTCATAATCAGGAAAAGTTCCGCTCAATGCGACTGAAGCCGAGCTTTTTCCGTTTTTGGTAACATACGTTTGCTGTCCGAAAAAATTGCTCGTCACGTTGAGAATCGGGACGCTGTATTCAATCGACGGCAAATTTCTAATCGCTTCGGCATCTTCGACCGTCAGCGGTTTACGTCTGCGCTCTTCACGGGTCGGCGGTGAAAAAGTCCCGACATTAAACTTGTACACGAACATCGTGCGCGTTCCGAAAGATTCAATCTGTTTTGTCACTGCCGTGTCAATCCCGCTGATTATTGAGGAAATCAACATTACCGTAATTACGCCGATAACTACTCCGATAACGGTCAAAAACGAGCGCAGCTTGTTATCGCGAATCGTGTCCATCGCCATTTTTAGATTTTCATAGACGTTGTTGCGAAAAAAACTAATCGGATTCATATAATTTAAGCAAGCGAAAAACACCAAACGCCCTTCATCCTTAATCGGCGCGAAGCGCTTCAATCGGGTCGAGGCGTGCCGCTTTCCAGGCTGGAAACAGACCGGATACGACGCCAATTAAAGCCGGAACAAAAATTCCTACAAAAACCGCCCAAATCGGAATATAAGTTTGAAAAACATACAACGAAATAATTTTACCGCCGAGCCATGCGACCGTCAGACCGATTACTCCACCGATGAGAGCCATCGTTACGGCTTCCATTAAAAATTGACGCAAAATATCGCTCTGCCGCGCTCCAAGCGATTTTCTAATGCCGATTTCCTTGGTGCGTTCGGTCACGGCAACGAGCATAATGTTCATAATAACAATCGCGCCGACTAGCAGCGCAATCCCTGGAACCAGCAGAATGACGATATAAGTCGGTCCTAAAACACTGTCTCGCAATCCGGTAATTGCATCAGGAGTTAGAATGCCAAAGTCGTCCTTCTCGCCCGGTGCGAGCTTATGTTTTACGCGCATTAATGTACGAACCTCTTCCACCGCGTCTTTGAATAAATTTTCGGATATGGCGCTAACCTCAAAATATAGGAATCGACTGCCGCGCAACGGTCCAAAGTTTGCCGCATAGGTTTTAATGGGCAAATATACAAAATTGTCTTGCGGAATGCCAAAGACGGTGCCTTTCGCGGTTTGCACGCCGATGACTTTGTACGGAATTCCGCGAATGTTGATTTCTTGTCCGACCGGTGAACCAAAAGGAAATAATTTATCCGCAACATCTTTTCCGATATAACAAACGCGGACCGCACCGTCATTTTCGACTTCAGTGAAAAAACGACCGTCTTCGATATCAAACTTTCCGATTTCGGCAATAACCGCCTGCATCCCTTCAACGTTGATGCCCTCCATCACGAGTGAGCCGCGCTTGATATCAGCAGAGTTACCGCCCGCCTTCGCACCGATTTTATCAATTAATTGGGCGCGACTTTTGATATATTCCAACTCCTCGAAAGTTAAGTCCTTGTTGCGGCGCTGGGCGGCGGCGATTGAATCAGTATCCTTAAAATCCACCAGAAAATTAAAACGCCGTACCGTGAAAGCGTTTGAGCCTATACCGGCAATTTTTTCATCAATGTAAAGATTAAAACCCTGCAAAACCGAAAGCACCGTCATAAACGCCGCGACGCCGATAATCATTCCCAAAAGGGTCAGAAACGAACGGAGTTTGTGCGCCCAAATCGCGGCAAATGCCAGTTTTAGAGTTTCGGCAAAGTTCATAAATCAATTGTCCTCGGTCAATTGTCAGTTAATTATACGACAAAATTCGACTAAGGTTTTGAGTCGGTTTTTAATAAATGCCAAAAAGGAGCCAGATGACAAAACATTACGATGAGCGGGAAATATCGCAAAGGCAAATATTCGCGGGGGGAAAATTAATAAATTTTTAAATCTAATTATTTGATTTTTTCATCCTTCTCAATCTCGCCGTCCCGAATCGTAATAACGCGATGTGCGCGCTCGGCAACGTCGTGTTCGTGCGTGACGACAATAATTGTATTTCCGGCAGCGTGGAGCTTTTCAAATAAAGCCATAATTTCCACGCTCGTCTTTGAATCGAGTGCGCCGGTCGGCTCGTCGGCTAGCAGAATTGAAGGGTCGTTAACCAGTGCGCGTGCAATCGCAACGCGCTGTCTTTGTCCGCCGGATAATTCGTTCGGTCGGTGCAAAACGCGGTCGCCGAGTTCGACCGAAGCAAGCGTTTCCTGCGCGCGGGCTTGTCTGACACTGGAACTAACGCCCGCATAAATCAGAGGCAGTTCCACATTATGAAGCGCGGTGGCACGCGCCAAAAGATTAAATGTCTGAAAAACAAAACCTATTTCTTTGTTGCGGATGCGGGCAAGCTCGTCGTCGGTCATTGCTGAAACGAGATTGCCGTTGATCCAGTATTGTCCTTTCGTCGGCGAATCGAGACAGCCGATAAGGTTCATTAATGTTGATTTTCCGGAACCCGATGGTCCGATGATAGCGAGATATTCGCCTTTCTGAACTTCAAACGAAACGCCTTGCAGCGCGTGGAGCATTTCGGTACCCATCTGGTAAGTTTTCCAGATGTTCCGCATTGAAATCAGCGCGCTCGGCGCAGGATTTGTCACGCTTTTGTTGTCTTCCGCAATCATTTCTTCCATCGGCATATAGTTAAGTAAAAAGGTAAAGTAAGAATCTTAAAACTTGTTAGTCAAGTAATTCGTTTTTCATTTTCCAGTCGTTGGTTAAATGTTTTCAAGCATAAAGAATTGATACGTCGATGAATATTTTCTGGATTTTTACTTTTTACCTTTTACCTTTTTACTTTTACCTTACTGCTCACTTTTGAGCAGTATCGGCGCCTTCTTTTTTAACTTGTCGTTTGACGACCGTATCTTCTTTTAAAGTATTTAAAATTCGGCTCGGTCCGGTAATAACTTCTTGCCCTTCAGAAAGCCCGGCGATAATCTGAATATCGGATTCGCCTGTGATTCCGGTTTCAATCTCAACAAATTTAGTTTTGTTGCCGTCCAGCACATAAACACCCTTAATCATTTTCGGTTTGTCGGCAGTCGCCGCCGCATCACCTTGAATAGTTGGTGAAGGAGAAGCGTCGGGCTTTTTCTCAATCACCGCTTGCAGCGGAACGGCGATGACATTTTCCGCCGTTTTCGTCGTAATAACGGCAGTCGCGCTCATTCCGGGACGCAGGCTGTCGCGGATTTCATCGGTTAAATCGTTAAGCTGGATAACCACTCGAAACTCTTTTGCTTCCTGAACATTGATGTTTGTTGAAAGTCCGCCGCTCGTTTGCGATTTGCCGACGGCAAGCGGAGTTTTTTGCGTTACTTCACCAAGGATTTCTCGTTCGCCGAATGCCTCTACTTTAATTTTAACCGGCTGACCGACGGCAACTTTATCGATTTCCGTTTCATCAACTTTGACCTCAACGGTGACGGTTGACATATCTGCTATTGTAAGGAGCGGTGTGGTTGAATTTCCGGCAAGAGCGAATACTCCGACTTTAGCTGGAATTTCGGCAATTACGCCATTAATGGGAGCGACCTGCATTGTTTTATCACGCTGATTGCGCTGTCCGCTCAAAACCGCCGCTTGCTGTTGGCTGCGATTCGCACTCGCGCTGGCGCTGTAGTTTGCCGTGTCAACTCCGCGCCGCGCGTCCTTGACGGCAACTTCCTGTTGTTTGGCGCGGGCGCGGGCTTCGGCAACTCTCGCTTCGGCTTCGTTTACTTGACTCTGCGCGCTTTTGATCGCGATTTGCTGTGATTGCAGGCGTGATCTAGCGTTTCGCAAGCCGACTTGAGCATTTTCGACGCGGTCTTTTGCCTGGTCGTATTCAAGCCGTGAGATAACGTCGCTCTCCAGTAATTCCGCAGAACGTTTCAGTTCACGGTTTGCCGCGTTGACTTCGACTTGAGCGCGATCAACATCAGTTTGCGCGGCTACCACTTCTTGTCGGGCGCGATTGACGCTTTCGCGCGCCGACGCCACCGCTTGTTGACTGGTTGTTATCCCTGCTTCCGAAGCATTGAGACCCTGCTGCGATTGAGAAAGTTGATTTTGCGCGGCGAGAACCTGCGAGCGCGTTACCTGCGCTTCGTTCTGGGAGGCTTGAAAAGCGGCGACCTGCGCGTCGGTGCTTGACTGAAGCTGGGTCGGGTCAAGTTTGACAAGCGGAGTTCCAGCATTTACTTTGTCGCCTTCTTTGACAAAAATTTCTTCGATTCGTCCCTGAACTTCGCTCGTTAAATTCATATAGGCAATCGGGCGAATTTCACCTGAAGCGGTTACGTTCGAGCGGAGTTCACGCCTTGTTTCTACTTTTACCACCGTCACTTCGGGCGTATCCTTGCGAGTTGCATAAACGCTTGCAATGACAATAATAGTTAATAAAAGAGCGGCGGTTGCGCCAATTATAATTTTTGCTTTACGGCTGAGTGCCATAGTTGTTTCTTCCTCTCTAGCGTGGAGTTTTTATAAAATCCGGTTATTTTAGTGCAAACTATTTGTTTCTGTAGAGTCAATTTTTTACTACGTCAAAAGTTACCGGAGAGTTTCAAAAAGATGTTTAACAGTTAAATTTCAAAGAAAAGTTTTCCACCGAATAGTTTACCCGCG
>JALZOH010000240.1 GCA_030857305.1 Acidobacteriota bacterium | reverse complement strand
GAGATTTCCTGTTAAATGACTGAAACTTACGATTTAATCGTTATCGGCGGCGGTTCTGCCGGACTTGTGGCGGCGGGCGGCGCGGCAATCTTGGGTGCGCGGGTCGCTCTGATCGAGAAAAATCTGCTGGGCGGCGATTGCCTTTATACAGGGTGCGTGCCGTCGAAAACGCTGATTAAATCGGCGCGTTTCGCTCATCAGGCGCGGGCAGCGAAAAAATACGGTTTTCAAACTTTAGAGCCGAAATTTCTCGACAATTCTTTTGCATCGATTACAAATCGAGTGCAGAACGTCATCGAAATCATTGAACAGCACGACGCGCCCGAGCAATTTGAAAAAATGGGCGTTGAAGTCGTTTTCGGCGCGCCGAAATTTCTAAGTCCGTTTGAGATTGAAGTATCGCTCAAAAATACGAATGAAAAGCGTTTAATGAAGGCGAAGCGTTTCTGTATCTCGACCGGTTCGCGCCCTTTCACGCCGCCGATTGAAGGCTTGTTTGAAACCGGCTTTAGCACCAACGAGGAAGTTTTTCGTCTCAAGGAATTGCCCGAACGATTGATCGTTTTGGGAGCCGGCGCGATTGGAATGGAACTCGGACAATCGTTCGCCAGGTTCGGCTCGAAAGTCACCGTCGTCGAAATGGCTGACCGCATTCTCGTTAAAGAGGACGAAGAAGTTTCTGACTTAATGGAAAAACTGCTGCGCGAAGAAAATTTGGAAATTCTGACGAACACAAAAGCCGTCAAAGTTCACCAAGCCGGTAGCGGCGCAAAAGTCGTAACGGTCGAATCGAACGGCAAAACTCTTGAAATCGAAGCTGACGAAATTTTAGCGGCGGTCGGTCGCCAGCCGAATGTAGACGGTTTAGACCTTGAAAAGGCGGGTGTTGAATTCGATAAAAAGCAGATAAAAACAAATGATTTTTTGCAAACTTCTCAAAAACACATTTTTGCGGCGGGCGACGTGACCGCGCATTTTCAATTTACGCACATGGCGGATTACGAAGCGCAAATCGTTATCCAAAACGCTTTCGTGCCGTTTCCGTTCAAAAAGAAAACCGATTTCCGCGTCGTGCCGTGGGCGACTTTTACCGACCCGGAAATCGGGCGTGTCGGATTGACGGAAAAGGAAGCGCGCGAAAAATACGGCGACGAAAAGGTGAAAGTTTATAAAATTTCTTTCGCCGAAAACGACCGCGCCCAGACCGAAAGCGCGCCCGAGGGATTTGCCAAAATCGTGACAAAAAATGGAAAAATAGTCGGCGCGACGTTGGTCGGCAGCCACGCCGGAGAATTGATTCACGAATTCGTCTGGGCGATGAAAGAAAATTTAAAAGTATCGGATTTAAATAAAATTATCCGCGTTTACCCGACTCTGGCGAAAATCACGCAGGCGGTCGGAACGGAAGCCACTCTGGAAACTCTGAAATCACCGTTTGCGAGGAAATGGTTCGGGCGGTACCTGCGGTTTTGGCGTTAACTATTTTTAAGAAACCGTTCCGCCGCATGAAGAACCAGCTCCGGCGGTGCAGCCGAAACAATGATTTGCCGTGACAATTTGCCGGTTTTTGAGTTTTTCCAAATCAAAATCAAAAATCGTCTGCGGCGCTCGCTTATCAACCGCCAGTTCGAGCATTTGATTGAAATCGCAGTCGTAAAGTTTTCCCGTCCAATCTACGCTGATTAAATTTTTGCACATCAGCCCAGAAACAGTTGTCGGATTAAATGCCTGAACGAGTTTCCGCATATACGATTCTTCGTTTTTTGTACGCCTGAGCCAATCGAGATAACGAGCAATCGGCATATTTGTTATCGTATAGAGATCGTTGAATGAAATGTCGTAGCGCTGTTTTAATTCGCGGCGGAAATCGGCTTCGATTGCCGATTGTTCGGGCGGCAGATATGCTCCCACCGGATTGTAAACCAAATTTAAAACTAGATCTTCATCAATTCCGTAACCGACCGCGTTTAATTTTTTCAGGGCTGTGATGCTCTTTTCAAAAACGCCCTTTCCGCGCTGCGCGTCCGTTTGCGTCGGAAGAAAATACGGCAGAGAGCAAACGACTTCAACGGCATTTTCCGCGAAAAATTCGGGCAAATTTGTTTGCCCCTCCTCGAACATCACGGTCAAATTGTGGCGAACGATAACTTGGGCGCCGATTTTGCGGGCTTCCGCCACGAAATAACGAAAATCGGGAACCATTTCCGGCGCGCCGCCGGTTATGTCGAGCGTCGGGATTTTAAAATCACCGAGCGCCTTCAAACAAGCATCAACCACTGCGCGGGATATGATTTCCGTGCGAATCGGACTGGCATCAACATGACAATGTTTGCACGCCTGATTGCAGAGTTTGCCGACATTGACCTGCAAAATATCAATGCCGGCGGCACTCAATTTCGCTCCGCCGAGTTTTTCGTCAAAATTGACGGGCGAATTCGGCAGCGCCGATTGCCCTTTTCTCGTAATTTGAATTGTCGCTGTCTGCATATTTTAGATCAAAATCTATTCGACATTTTTGTGAGAGTGGAACTATCGTCCCCAAGTCGGCAAAACCAGCCGGAAACAGAATCAATCAGGAAAAAGCTAAATTCCGTCTAATGACAAAATCAACAGCACGAACCTGAATCTTCGCACGCGACGCCCGATAAATCCGTTAAGTTGTATTCCAAACCTTTTGTTTCGCGCGGGCTGCGTTTTGCGGTGCGGCGGCAATCGAATTCTTTTGCGTCTTCCAGAGTGATGTTTTCAATCGGTTCGACGGCGATAATATCCTTTGAATACGGCTCTTTGTTATAAATCTGAAAAGTTTTGTCGCACACCGCCATCCTCGCGCCGCGCTCTAAAACGTGTCCGTCGTCGTCAAAAACCTTTTTCCACGGACCTTTGTAAATTACGGCTTGGTTGCGTTCCAGACACGCGCCTTGTTTGCCTTTGTAGGCGAGAACGGTAACGGAACGAAATTCGATACCTTCGACAACACGCCACGGCTTTTCGTCGCGTTTGACCATTTCCATTCCGTAAAAACCGGCGCGCTCGAAGGCTTCTAAAAACAAATCTTCGCGGTAAGCGCCCGAGATGCAGCCCGACCATAATTCAGGATCATTTTGTAGAGAGGCGGGAACGTCCTCATCCGCCACGATGTCGGAAATCGCCACGCGCCCGCCTCGTTTAAGGACGCGAAACATTTCCGCAAACATTTGTTCTTTGTCTTCCGCACGGACGAGATTCAAAACGCAGTTCGATAAAATCACGTCTATCGAATCATCTTCAATCAAGGGTTTTTCCTCTTTGATTTTATTGACAAAAGATTCGTAAGCAAAAAAATCATCCGCCGTTTTTATAGGATGTTCCCGAAGATAATCGTCAACCAAGCTCAAATCGAGCTTTAAATCCTGAATCCTGCCATAACGAAATTCCGTGTTGGCGAAACCGGTTTTCTGTGCCATCTCGGTGCGGTATTTGTTTGCCAGAGCCAGCATCTCAGTGTTCGTGTCAACGCCGATTACAAACCCTTTTTCGCCGACGATCTGCGAAGCGATATAGCAGATTTTTCCGCCGCCCGAACCCAAATCCAGAACCGTTTCGCCGCTACGGACAAAGCGTGATGGATCGCCGCAGCCGTAATCGCGCTCGACGATTTCATCGGGCAAAACCCGCAAATACTGCGGGTCGTATTCGACCGGACAACACAATGCTTCTTCTTTAAGCTGAGCCGCCGCGCCGTAACGATCGCGGACTGCAATTTCAACGTCTTTCATATTCGGTTATAAAAATATCTCCTTAACAAAATCAAAAAACTCGTCCTTTTTGTCAGGTAAATCGAATCATTCCGCCAGAGCTGCTAGTCTTTTTTATTCGAATTGCGAAGTCGGGTAAACCGAGAGCAGTACGCCCGAATGATTTCATAAAAAACACTCCGCATCAGGTTTTCATCTCACCACGCTAAAAACCCATATAAGTTATAAGGTTTAAATTTTTCTGAATTATTCCCTTTCGATAAATTATTTTTGCGAACCCTGGGCTCCGGAAATATTTTTTGAATAAAAATATTTTCTGTTTCGGGAATAAAAGTCAAAACACAAGGTATCATTCGTAAACAAGCATTTTTTAACTTTCGGAGAAATTATGAAAACAAAACTTCTTTATTTATCGCTTTTTGCTCTCCCTTTTTTGATTTCCGCCTGCGCACAAAGCTCGGCGACGAAAAGCGAAACACCGGCTGTCAATAACAGCCAAACAAGTATTTCCAAAGATACGGCGAGCGAAGCCGAAGCGGTCAAAAACGCCTTGAACGTGGGAGCGAAAATGCCTTCTTTTTCGCTCAAAGACAGCGACGGCAAAAGCGTGAGCAGCGATGATTTGCTCAAACAGGGTAACCTCGTGCTGGTTTTTTATCGCGGCGCGTGGTGTCCGTTTTGTAATCTTTATTTAAATAACCTTCAGAAAAACGCCGCTGCTATAAAGGAAGCGGGCGGAAACATCATCGCCGTCTCGGTCGAAAATCCCGACAAATCTACGACCGTCGCCAGGAAAAACGACTTGCAGTTTACTGTTCTGAGCGACCCGCAGTTGGAAACTGCGCGGAAATTCGGCATCGTTTACGAGCTTCCGAAAGAAACCGACGAAACCTATAAATCCAAAGGTCTGGACGTTGCCAAAAATAACGAGATGGAAAAAGCGGAACTGCCGCTTGGGGCAACCTACATCGTTAATCGCAAGGGCGAAATCGTTTACGCCTTTC
>JALZOH010000239.1 GCA_030857305.1 Acidobacteriota bacterium | reverse complement strand
AGTTCGCCGAAACTTGAAAGAAGTCCTGCGCCGAAAGCCTTTATTTCACCTGCTTCTTCAACTAAACCAAACTCAACCGTGAACCAGTAAAGCCGTCCGAGTTCTTCGAGCTGTTCATCCGTTGCGACGCGTGCGCCGTGTCCGATAAACTGCGAAAAATCGGCGAAATCTTTGTTGGTAAAATTCGGAATATGTCCGATTGCTTCATGAACAATGTCGGGCTCAGGCGTATATTCAGGGCGCGAATGATGACGAATATACTGCGTACAGAGCATTGTGCGATACGAAAACCAACTCAGGAATCCACGCGTTTCGACTAATCCTTCAATCGGCGCGAGACGAAAATTCGTTAGTTTTCCAAGCCGTCGATTCATTTCCGAAAGCTGCGGAATCCGTTCGTTGCTGATGCCGAGTTTTTCCTTTGCGTCAAGATAAAAAGAAGAAGCGCGTTTTGCCTGAATTTCTTCTAGTTTTGTCGCGACAATCTGCCAGACTTTTTGCTCTTCCGGCGTATATTCAACGTCAATGATTTTGTTTTCCGGGTCTTCGCGGAAACGCTTGGAAAGTGAAGCGATATAATCGCGGCGGGTGCGGTATTCCGTATCGTTGGCGCCCGGATGGTCAAGCTCGAGTTCGTTGATTTCCGCAAACTGCATATCACGAAACGCAGGCAAATCTTCATTTTTCACTTCATAATTTGAAAGGCTAAAGGCAGGTTCTTTTGTTAGAACAGTTTCAGTTGGCATCTGTAAAATTCTCCTTTTTGAAAACAAACAATTTTCAATAATAAATTCTTAAAGTTTTGAACTTTATAAATTCTATCCGAGAATGACAAATAAAATGAATAAGGAAGATTAGTTTTTATGGCAAAGATGCTTTAAATTATTAGGTTAAACTAAAATTATTCCTTAAAATATAAGATGATTGATGATATTGATTGGAAAATACTTGAAGAACTTCAAAAGGACGCGAGAATTTCTTATGCCGAACTCGGCAGACGAATTAATTTGACGACGCCAGCGGCGATCGAGCGCGTTCGTAAACTCGAAGACGCATCAATAATTTTGGGCTACCGCGCTGAAATAAACCTGGCGAAAGTTGGTCTGCCGATAACGGCATTTATTCGAATGAGCATTTCAGGCGTTGACTACAGCAAAATAATCGAAGTCGCTAAAAAATCCGAGGAAGTTCTGGAGTGTCATCGAGAGACAGGTGGCGATTCGTTTATTATGAAGATCGCGGTCGCGTCGGTCGAACATCTCGAAACGGTGATCGACAAACTTACGCCGCACGGTATTACGACAACTTCAATCGTGCTTTCTTCTCCGGTAAAACGGCGCGTGATTGAATCGAATATTAGCGCTTAAGGGTTAAAGAATTGAATTATAAAGCTTTCTCAATTCACGAAGATGTGCTTCGATACTGAGATTTTCAGTTGCAAACTTAAAGGCGCGAGTTGCTAAATTCTCGCGCAAATTTTCATCCTTGAGTAATTTTAAAATCTTCTGGCTGAGAACTTCGGCGTTTTGAACCGGGAAAATTTCGGCGTATTCACCGTTGCCGGATGCTTCAAGAAGCGGCTCGATGTCGGAAACAATCATCGGCACATTCGTCAGCATCGCCTCGGACACGACAACCGGCAAACCTTCGTGCAGAGACGAAAAAACAAACAAATCGAGCGCCTCCAAAATATCCGGCACGTCGCTGCGTCCGCCGAGAAAATGCACTTTTTCGGCAATGCCGTTTTCTCTACAAAAATCCAGACAATCTTGAAACTTTTCTTCCGCGCCCGCTTCAATTTTTCCGGCAAAAACACAGCACGCGTTTTCGATTTCGGCAAAAATTTCAGGCAGAGATTTGCATAAAGTCATTTGGTCTTTGCGCGGGTCGCGGTAAAAATTGCCAATCATTCCGAAAAGTAAAATGTCCTCATCTAAACCGAGTTCTTTTTTCAGGGATTTTCCGCTCGGCGCAAGTCGTTTTGCGTCCGCACCATTGTAAATAATGTGAAAATTTCTACTCGTGTCGAGTCGGTCATTCTGTTTAAGCCATTTTAATAAACCTTTGCTGACAGAGATGTTAGCGTCCACTCGCGGAATCAGAAAGCGAGAAGTTTGCCGGTTTTTTTTATCACTGATAAAGCCTTGAAAACTCAAAACCTGTCTCACCGGTAAATTTAGCGTCGCCAAATAAAGATGAAGTCCATCAACCGCTTGATAGCTCTGCACAATTTCAATTTTTTTATCTTTTATTATTTTCCGAAGTTTTAAAACGAGCGGGAAATCAAGCGGGAGACTTCGAGACAGGCGAATAAATTCGGCGTTTGAAACGCGAAAATCCTTTTCCATCGCGCCGCCCTGCGCAGTGACAAAAGTCAATTCAATGCCGTATTTGTGCGCGTTGCGGCAAACATCGAGCGCCTGCATTTCCGCGCCGCCGCGATTTATCGTATCGAGTAAATGCAAAACACGCATAAAATTAAATCTGTCAGCACTAATGAATTGGAGAAAATTTTATCGAACATTTTCTATTTTCAGTCGTCCATTCTCTCCACGCCTTCGATTTCTAAAATCAAATCCGCACCAAAGGCTTTTGCCGGAGTCTGAAAACCTTTATGGAAATTTCCGCCCAAAAGTTTTTCGACGATGTTGAGCGCCGTCAGAACTGTCAGCGTATAGCCTTCCGGCGCTTGGATTCTCGATGAAACGCGGTTTCCACTGGCGTCCGACGCTTCGCCCCACAAAAAGGTTTTGCCCTGAGCGCGCTCTTCTTCATTTGCGCCGCCGGAGGGAATTTGTTTTTGCAAATAACTCTGCATGGGCTTGGAGGCGAGCAGCCAGCCGATATAACGACTCAGTTTGAGCAATTTTAGATTTTGTTCGGGCAAGACTGTGTAAACTTCGATGTTTGGAATGCCCGTTGAATAAAACGCTGTCGAAACATCGCCCCAGGGAATCGTGACGGCAGTTTCTGAAAATTCGCCAAAATTAATTTTGCGCGTTTTGTACGCGGCGGGAACTCGCGTAATCTCACCGTTTTTGCGAATCGCGCCGCCGTTTCCGACATTCATCAACATTGTAGCTTGCGTGCCGTGCGAGATTTTGCCCAGACCGTAGAAAGCGAGCGTCAAAACAGTTGCCGACGGCAGACGATTTTTCAGATGGAGCGCCAGACAATCCGACGGCACGACATCAAAACCGACGCCGGGCATAACCATTATTCCGGCTTTTTTTGCTGCCGCATCGCGCTTTGCCATCGCTTCAAAAACGGCGATTTCGCCCGTAATATCCAGATAATGCTTACCGAGCCTGAGACACGCTTCAACCATCGGTTGTGACGTGAGTGAAAAAGGTCCGGCGCAGTGCAGCACAAAATCAACTTCCTTGAGCGTATATTCGAGCGATTTTTTATCTGCGAGTGAAAAGGTGCGAAAAATCAAATTCAATTCCTTTGCAAGCGGTTCAACTTTGTTTTGACTTCTGCCTGCTAGAATCGGCTTCATCCCGCGCTTAGATGCTTCTCTGGCAATGAGTTCGCCCGTATAACCATTTGCGCCGTAAATCATAAAGTTCTTCATAAAAATTTTTCCAAAAACTTTTTGAGCCGTTTTGACTACGCTAATTCTAAATACGTTTTCAAAATAACTTTAATTTTAGAGACTGCGTTTTTTTTAGTTTGTCCAAAAAAAACTCACGCCCGACTTCCTTCGCGCCCAAAACCTTGAAATGCGGTGTCATCACTTGAACATCGAGCCACGCCGCGCCGCGCGATTTCAGATGTTCGATGAGAAATAAAAGCGCGAGTTTAGAAGCGTTTGAAGCCAGATGAAACATACTTTCGCCGCAGAAAACCCCGCCCGCGTCAACGCCGTACAGTCCGCCCACCAGTTTTCCGCCGTGGTCGTCCCAAACTTCGACGCTGTGCGCGCCGCCCGCGTCATAAAATTTCGTGTAACTATCAATAAATTCTTTGGTAATCCAGGTTCCGCTTTCGTGCGTACGTTTCGCTTTGGCGCAGTTTTCGATTACCTTCGGAAAAGCCTTATCGATCGTGAACGTAAATTTTGTTTTCTGCTGTTCTTTTCTCAGTGAGCGCGGAATGTGAAGATCTCCGAATTCCAAAACAGCGCGCTTTTCGGGACAAAACCACGGAAGCGGTAATCCTTCAATCTCCCACGGAAAAATTCCCTGACGATAAGCGCTCTGCAAATTTTCAATCGTCATTTTGCCGCCGAAACAGATGATGTCGCGAGCGTTGTAGTAATAATCGCCGAATAAAACCCATTCGGCAAATTCGTGTGTGCGCGGATTCGGAAAGTTTATTGAAGACATATCGGGAGTCAGTTTTTGATAAGTTGGACGCGCTTTTTTATTGAAATATTGATAATATAAGCCAACTTTTTACCGATTATAAATCATCTTTAAGGTTGAAGCATTTTGCTCAAATTCAATTTCCAAAAGAGGTTTCCCATATGAAAAAGAAAATTTTCGCGCTGCTTGTCGGTTGTGCTTTTGTATTAAACGGCATTGGCACGGTGCTGGCAGATACAAATACAAAAAAGAGCGGCAAACAACGCAATCAGCTTGCTGCTCTTCTGCCGGCTTCGGACGGTGTGGTGACCATTAATATTCAAAAGCTTTTGAGTGAAGCGCTGCCGCAAATTTTGTCAGGCAATCAACCGGTGCTGAGCGGCATTTTAGGCAAGTTTGAAGAAATGAAAGCTCAAACGGGTATTGATTTGAGACAAT
>JALZOH010000238.1 GCA_030857305.1 Acidobacteriota bacterium | reverse complement strand
CGAATTTCGTCCAGCCAGTTTGATAATTCTTCGCGCGCGACTTCGCGTTTTTCCGCACCGATCCGCAAATAAAATCTGCCGTCTTTAGTGCGGTACGGTCGCCGTCTGCCTTCGACATCTAAAACAACTATCCTTCTGCCGTTATCAAACGCGATGCAGTCGAGGAGCGGTAGGAGAGGCGGGAAAATATCTTCGCGGCAGATGCGCGCGAGTTCCTGTTGCACTTCTTCGGCATTGCTCACGCCTTCAATACGCAGTTGGTCGCTGACGCCGAAAATCATCGTTCCGCCCGCCGTATTAGCAAGCGCGACAATCCCCTTGGCGAGTTTCTCCGAATTTGAAAGTTTTACTTTTAATTCGAGGTATGTGTCTTCCCCGCCGCGAATAAGACGGAGAAGTTCTGACCGCGTGGTTTGCGGAGCAGGTTGGTTCAAGATATATTCTTGAAAAGAACGATCGCCTGAGGTATCAAGACGTTGATTATAACGAATTTTTTTTCGCGGCATCAAAAGGGCTTGTTATTTATGTCAGGACGGCACATTCGCCAAGCCGCCCGAATGTTTTTTATAGAAAAAACATTTCTGGAATTAAAACTTTCAACGCCTTTTATTGAAACATTTATAAATTAAAAAGTAAAAGTCTGGATAAAAAGCCAAATTTTATTTGCGCTTTATAAAAATTTTACGCAAACTTAAAAAGTTTTTTTTTATTTCACACCTAAATAATATACAAAGTGGAAAATGAATCCATTACAGCTTATGTCGGTCTCGGCTCGAACTTAGGCGATAGAGCGGGCAACTTACTTCTTGCTGTGCGCGGGCTTATGGAGGCGAGCTTTTTCGTCCACAAATTATCTGCCATTTACGAAACTGAACCGAACGGTGTCACCGGACACGAAAAGTATTTGAATTTGGTAGCTGAAATTCACGTCACCAGCATTTCACCTTCGCAAATGATGGCGCGAATAATGAGAATCGAATATCTGCTCGGTCGCCGCGATAAAAACTTGAAAAAACCCCGTATCATTGATTTGGATTTGCTGCTTTACGGTAATTTTCAGTGTTACACGGAATTTTTAACCTTGCCGCACCCGAGAATGCACGAACGCAAGTTTGTTTTAGTTCCTCTGGCAGAACTTGCGCCGCATTTGTTTCATCCGGTTCAAAATAAAACCATTCAAGACCTTCTGGAAATTGCCGGAGATGATTTGGAAGTAAAACGCTGGAACCCCAATTAAAGGGTTAATACAAATAGAGAAAAAATAAGAAATATATAAATTTACCGTTTAACACTTTCTATTTACCACTTTGATCGTTTTCCATTTTTCATTTTCCGTTTTACACTGACTTTATGGCATATCTACAGCCCGACAAACCCGAAAAGGTCTATGTTCCCGCCCTTCGCGCAGCGAAGGAGCGCGGCGAAAAATTAGTCTGCCTGACAGCTTACGATTATCCGACGGCACGGATTGTTGACGAAGCCGGCGTTGAAATAATTCTCATCGGAGACAGTATGGGCAATGTTATACACGGCTACGGCAACACGATTCCCGTCACGCTGGACGAAATTCTTTCAGCCGTGAAAGCCGTCAAACGCGGTTCGAATCGTGCTTTAATCGTTGCCGATATGCCTTACGGAAGCTATCACACAGGCGAAAATACAGCCGTCAGAAATGCCTTGACCTTGATGAAAGACGGCGGCGCTGAAGCCGTCAAGCTCGAAGGCGGACGCAACCGCGTGGAGCTTGTCAAGCGTCTGGTTGACGAAGAAATTCCCGTGATGGCGCACATCGGGCTCACTCCGCAATCAGTTCACAAACTCGGCGGTTATAGTGTTCAAGGTAAAACCGCCGATGCTGCAGCACGCCTTATTGAAGACGCGAAAATGCTCGAAGAGGCAGGCGCGTTTGCCGTCGTTCTGGAACTTGTGCCGCGCGAAATTGCCGAAATTATTACCAAAAACTTAAAGATTTCAACGGTTGGTATCGGTGCGGGAGCAAGTTGCGATATTCAGGTCTTGGTTTTGCACGATTTAATCGGAATGTCTTTCGGCAGACTGCCGCGCTTTGTGCGCCAATACGCAAACCTCCGCGAAGTAATGACCGAAGCCGTAACGAACTGGATGGAAGACGTAAAAAGCGGAAATTATCCTGAAAAAAGCGAGTCGTACGGTTTGCCGAAAGACGTCAATATCGAAGAGGCAAAATCAACCGCTTCTTAACCCGTATGGAAATTATTAACCGTCGGCAACGGATGGCTTCACTGAGCCGTAAACTACGGCGCGAAAATAAAACCGTTGGTTTTGTGCCGACGATGGGCGCGCTGCACGAAGGTCATCTGAGTCTGGTCAAAGAAGCAAAGCAGATGTGCGATGTCGTGATTGTTTCGATTTTTGTCAATCCGGCACAATTTAACGAAGGTGACGATTTCAATAATTACCCGCGTGATTTGACCGCTGACGCAGCGCTTTTAACCGAATATCAGGTTGATTATATTTTTGCCCCCGACACGCAGGAAATTTACGGCGAAAACTTTGCGACTTATGTTTTTGTCGAAAATTTAACCGAAACTCTGGAAGGCGCATCGCGTCCCGGACATTTTCGCGGCGTGGCGACCGTCGTCGCAATTCTTTTTAACACGATTCGTCCTGATTACGCTTTTTTCGGACAAAAAGATGCCCAGCAAATCGCCGTTATCAAACGCCTGACGCAGGATTTGGGTTTTGATACGGAAATCGTCGTCGGGCAAATCGTCCGCGAAGAATCGGGTTTAGCGATGTCTTCCCGAAATGTCCGGCTTAGTCAAGCAGAAAGAGTTGCCGCTGCGAGTATATTTCAAGGGCTGCGCGCCGCCAAGATTGCCGCTCGTGAAGGCGAACGCAGCGCCGCAAAATTAGTTGAAGCAGTGCGTCGAAGGATTGAAATAGAACCGCTTGCGCAAATTGATTACGTTGCTGTGGTCGACAGCGAAACGCTGATGCCGATTGATAAGATTGGAGACAATCCGATTTTGGTGGCGGTGGCAGTTTGGTTTGGCAAAACCCGTTTGATAGATAATACAATTCTTAACCGCAGACAGTAAAAAAGCATAAAACCGGCATCTAAACCTGCGTATTGTCAAAGTTTGACAATCAACAAAAATATGAAAAACGTTAAATTATTATTAACTGTTTTGAGTCTTGTTTTGGCGCTGTCATTCGCGGCATCCGCCCAGAGCGGAATATTGACCTCGATTGATGGTCAAAAAATTGATGTACAGGGTCAAAAGGATAAAGTTGTCGTTTTGGCAATCGGCGCAAGTTGGCTGCCGCTTTCAAACCAGCAGGCTATTTTTATCAATAAACTGGCGAAAAAGTATGCTAACAGCGATGTCGTAATATATTTCGTCGCGACCGATTCGACATCTGCAAAATCGAAAAATTACGCGAGCGACGATGAAGTTCGCAAATTTGCGAGCGGCAACAAAATGAACGTTACTATTCTCCGCGATTCGGATGGATTGGCAACGCTCAAAAAATATAATATTGACCAATTGCCTTCTTTTGTGATTTTAGATAAAAACGGAAAGCTGGCGACAGAACCTTACAGCGGTATTGACCCGAAAAGCGATATTACGATTTCTATCTCGCAGGCAATTGATAAAATTATGTAAAAATTTCCACAAACTAAAGTGTTTAAACAGGATGATAATTTTTTTCATCCTGTTTTTCTTTTAAAAAGTATTGAGCATTTTATAAACCAGGTTTATTGGCAACCCCACTACATTCCAGTAATCACCTTCAATTTGTTCGATAAACAATGCGGCTTGTGCCTGCACGGCATAAGCGCCGGCTTTATCGAGCGGCTCGCCTTTTTCGATTAAAAATTTTGATTCCGAATCATTAATTTTGGCAAATTTGACACGTGTCCTTTGCAGATCAACTTCTACTTTATATCTGTCGTCTAAAACCTTGACTAAAGCAACGCCGGTTAAAACTTCGTGCCACCTGCCGGAAAGCGCTTGCAGCATACTTTCAGCTTCAGCCAAATTCTTCGGCTTGCCAATAATTTTATCGCCGACGACAACGATTGTATCCGCTCCTAAAACAAGTGCGTCCGAATATTTTTCGGCGACTGTTTCGGCTTTGTTTTTTGCCAATCTTTGAACGTAATCTTCAGGTTTTTCGCCAACCAATTCCGTTTCGTCAACGTCTGCCGTGTGTTTTTCAAATTCCCAGCCGACGGCGGTTAAAATTTCGGCGCGGCGCGGACTTGCCGAAGCTAAAATTAATTTTGGAAGCTTTATCATTGAACATTTAGCGTTTAACATTTAACATTTACAAGTACTTGGAAATAAATGATAACTGATAAATTTTGAATGTAAAATGGAAGACCTTTTTCGCTCGCTGCCAAAACTTCTGAAAGAATTTGAAGACACGGAACAAGTCCGCGAAGCGGTGGCATTTGCGGCTTGGCGAAAAATCGCGGGCGAAGCTTTGGGCGAACACACTGTTCCTTTTCGGCTTTTCAATAAACATTTAATTGTGGCGGTAGCTGATAAAACCTGGAAAAGACATCTCGAAACGTTGAGTGGACAGATGATTTTCAAAATAAATTCCGTGCTCGGGCAAGCCCTCATTACATTTATCGAATTTCGCATTGACGAAGAAGCGATTCGTCAGGAACGTATTAAATTTTCCAATTCAACACTTTCCGATGCGGAATTGGAAGAAGTAGCTTTGGAAGAAGTGACACCGAAACTTCGCCATTC
>JALZOH010000237.1 GCA_030857305.1 Acidobacteriota bacterium | reverse complement strand
TCGCGCCCGCGCATAAAGGCGCATAAACGATATAAGAATGCCCGACAATCCAGCCGATGTCCGACATACACCAGAAAATATCCGCGTCGCCGACATCGAAAAAGTTTTTCAAATGATAAGTCGTCCCGACCATATAGCCGCCGTGAACGTGAACCACGCCTTTCGGTTTGCCCGTCGTGCCGCTAGTGTAAAGAATAAATAAAACATCTTCCGCGTCCATCGGTTCAGCCGCGCATTCGTCGGGAAAACTCATCAAATCGGCGAAATCAATTTCTCCTTTGGATTTATCCGCGGCGAGTTGACTGGTTTTTTCTTGCTGACTTTTATCGTCGTCAGCTAAATAATCAAGTGAACTTTGCGGATTTGAATTTTCGTCAATTTGGCTGACGCTTTCATCAGATGAAACTGACACATCGCGTCGAAAGACGACAATTTTAACATCTAGATTTTTAACCGCTTCGTCCACGATTGATTTCAAATTAACCGTCTTGCCGCGCCGAAAACCGACATCGCCCGCAATCAAAATTTTTGCACTCGCATCAGAGATTCTGTCGCGCAGCGCGGCTTGTCCGAGTCCGGCATAAACTACTGAATGGATCGCGCCGATGCGGGCGCAAGCTAACATCGCAACCACACCTTCAACCATCAAAGGCATATAAATTACCACGCGGTCGCCTTTCTTGACGTTCAAAGATTTCAAGCCGTTGGCGAACCGGCAAACCAATTTTAATAATTCTTGATAGGAAATTTTTCTTTCTTCGCCATTTTCACCAAGCCAGATAAAAGCGGTTTTATCCTTTTTGTCCGAGGCAGCGTGGCGGTCGAGCATATTCAGCGTGATGTTGGTCTTCCCGCCGATAAACCATTCGTGATTTACGCCGTCGAAACTCGAAACTTCATCCCACTTTTTCAGCCAAACAAATTTTTCCGCCTCCGCCGCCCAGAACGCATCGGGATTTTTTCGCCATCGCTCATACTCGGCTTTCGCATTTTTGAGCAGAGCGTTTTCCGCGACGATTTTCGGGGGCGGGTATTCGCCCGTTTCGGCGGAAAGTTTTTCAATTGTTTCAGATTCGGGCGCGGGCATATCGCAAAAAGTTAAAAGTGAAATCGGAACTAATTAGAAGTTACACAATTGAAAAAGACAAAAATGGCGAATGGCAGCGGAAATTGTCGAGGCTATGGACAAGTTCCGCGCCCACTCAAGACGGGCAACCAGCCGTTGCCCCCGACAACCTTTGCAATGTTGATCTTCGCACAGGATTGATTTAAATATCGTCCGCCGCCTCGCCCGCTTCTCGTGTCGGTCTCGTCTGTTCAGGAGTTGCTCCGACTTCTTCCCAGATCTTAACATCACGCGATTCGCGCAAGAGCAGCGAGCCGACGATAAATGTGATTGAAGCGACAATCATCGGGTAATAAAGTCCGGCGTAGATATTTCCCGTCGAAGCGATAACCGATAAACCGATGAGCGGCAGCAGTCCGCCGAAAATACCGTTGCCAATATGATACGGCAGCGAAAGCGCGGTGTATCGTATCTTGGCGGGAAACGCCTCGACCAGATACGCGGCAATCGGACCATAAACCATCGTCACCCAGATGACCTGAATAAAAATCAGCAGAATCAACATCCAAACCGTGCTGTTGGAGATTAAATCCCCGAAAGTCGTGTAGGGCAAAACCTTCGGCGCGTCAATCAAAGCACCGCTCGCATCCATTGATTTCGGTATCAGACGGATTGCGCCCGTTACCTTGTTGGCTTCCGAAGCCGCCGTCACGACGTTGGAACCGGCAACCGACTGCATCGCTTTATAAATCGGAATGTAGGTAATAACGGCAAGCAGTAAGCCCGCCATAATAATCCATTTACGCCCGATTTTGTCTGACAATGCGCCGAAGAGAACGAAAAACGGCATTCCCAAAAGCAGCGCGATGGCGATAATGTAATTTGCCGAAGTCGCATTGACGTTCAAAATAGATTGCAGATAAAAGAGCGCGTAAAATTGTCCGGTATACCAAACCACGCCTTGACCGGCGGTTGCGCCGAACAGCGAAATCAAAACGATTTTCAAGTTTTCCCATTTAGTAAAGGCTTCGACGAGCGGACTCGCCGAAGTCATTCCCGCGCTTTTGACGTGCTGGAAAATCGGTGACTCTTTCATCCGCAGACGAATATAAAGCGAAATGGCAACCAGGAAAATCGAAATCAAAAACGGAATGCGCCAGCCGGCGATACCTTCGGCTTTGCCCGCGAATTGGTCGGCACTCATCATATTCTGCACGGCGAGAATCACGGCAAGTGATAAAAACAAACCTAAAGTCGCGGTGATTTGGATAAACGAAGTGTAAAAACCGCGTTTGTTGTCGGGAACATGCTCGGCGACATAAACCGCCGCGCCCCCGTATTCGCCGCCGAGAGCCAAGCCTTGCAGAACGCGAATCAAGAGCAGAATAATCGGTGCGGCAATCCCGATTTGCGCGTAAGTCGGAAGGAAACCAATAATCGCCGTCGCGCCGCCCATAATAAGGAGCGTTACCAGAAAAGCGTATTTGCGCCCGACAATATCGCCGATTCTTCCGAAAAACAAAGCCCCGAACGGACGAACGACAAAGCCCACGGCAAACGTTGCTAAATATGCGATGTAAGCGAATGTATCATTGCCTGGCGGATAAAAAAGCGGCGAAATAATTCCGGCAAGCGAGCCGAAAATATAAAAGTCATACCATTCAATCATTGTCCCGACGGACGACGCGCCGATAACCTGCCAAATTTTGCTGGTACTGACGCTGTCCGCATATAACCCGCCTAAATCTCGTGCTGTTGTTGCCATTTTTTATCTCCTCAAAAGAAATCGTTAAATGTTGAAATTAGCGAGGCTCTGTCAAAAAGAACCGCTCTGGATTAGTCTTTACTTAAAATGAAAAAATTGTTGCCAGTTCCGAGATTTAATCGATTGGCGGAAATTGCAGATTCAGTCGACGAAAAAATCGCGGCAGTCGCTCCCGTTCAACCTGACGGGCGCGTACAGCCGCTCTGCACGCTTTACCGCGTCAAACCTTGTCTGACTGCGGTGGTGCGGCTACTGAATAACGATAAAATACCGCCGGTGCGTCGGTTACTTGAAAATGTTGAAACACGCCGGGTTGAGTTTAGAGAGTTGATGGATTTGCTGGGCGCGAAAAATTTCTTTGCCAACGTCAACACGCCTGAAGATTACCTTCGCGTTCTAAACATATACCAAAAGACCCAACACAATTCGTAAGGTCATAGTTGCTGAGATGTCGGCAGTTTTCGATTGGTTCAAAGGTCTGCCCGGCAGATTCCGAATTTCCGTTACAGAGTGCTGCAATTTTTGTTATGCACATTAGAATGGCAATAACTTTCAAGAAAAATTCAACCATCTTTGCTTAGACCTCAAGCGGAATAATATTATTATAAACAATCCAGAACATTGCCAGTGATTATAAAGAGTTTAATTTCTGCTCATCACAAAAGTTTCAGAAATTGTACTCAAAATTGTTCGCTTACTTAACCGTAGATAAACGCCAATGAATACAGATAAGGCAATTTAAAAGTGTAGAAATTAATATCTGCAACTAAAGATTGAATATTTTAATTATGCAAAAAGAGCTTTTGTCGCTGCTTGGGGGCTTAATATCAACTACTTTATCAGCTAAAAGCGGTGAGCGGCAAGGAAGCATCGAGAGTCGAACCGCCCGGGTTGAAAGTGATGATTTCAAATATCAAGTTTATGTTCCGGCACAGATGGACAATCGCCAAAATTTGCCGTTGATTGTTTTTCTGCATGGCATCGGTCAGCGCGGGAGCGGCGGATTTGTTCCGGTGGAGGGCACATCGGGGGCGCTCGCGCGGCATTATCTCGCGCAAGTTCCGGCGCTTATTTTGCTGCCGCAATGCCGTCCGGGAAGTTACTGGTCAGACCCTCTGATGGAAAAAATGGTGATGCGGGAAATAATGCAAACCGTGAGAGAATTTAGCGCGGATGCAAAACGCGTTTATCTGACCGGCGTATCGATGGGCGGCTACGGTGTTTGGCATTTTGCTTTGCGACACTCTGAAAAATTCGCCGCGCTGATTTCGATTTGCGGCGGCAGCCCGATTACCATCGGGAGTCGTTTTTCACCGATTGCCGAAAAGATTGGCAAAACTCCGGCGTGGCTCTTTCACGGGGCGGACGACAAAATCGTTCCGGTTAGCGAATCACGCCAAATTGTCGAAGCGCTCAAAGCAAATGGCGGAAATGTGAAATACAATGAATATCCGGGCGTCGGTCATCACGTCTGGATGAATGCGCTGACGGAAAAGGAGTTGATGCCCTGGCTTTTGGCGCAACGACTCGGGTAAAGCGTTTTCGTTTTTTGCAAATTAATTTTTTTCAGTTTTCAAGTAACTCCTTGTGATGCCCGCGCCCAAAGCGAACAACAAAACAAATTTAATCGCGTCGAAGACGATGTAAATAAGGTGCGCATTTGAATCAGGGACAGTATTTCCATTTATTATTTCAATCGCCCGCGCGTCTAAAACCGGCAGCAGCCAGACGGTTTGCGAAAATAATAAAAACGCGATCACGCTCAAAGAGAAATGCGCCAGTTTCACTTTCGGCTTGGTTTTAACAAAAGTCATCAACATTAAAATCATCAATACTATTTCAATTTTGTTGAGCGTCTGAAAAACAATGCGCCCGATACCAAGCCCGAGCGGAAGCGTGATGTTCGGCGCCCGGAATTTGAG
>JALZOH010000236.1 GCA_030857305.1 Acidobacteriota bacterium | reverse complement strand
GTAAAATTCCGCTCCGTGTTCATTTAGGTTTGTATGAGGATGAAACAGCCGAGCTTTGTCACTGGCACATTCCGGAAAAACATTATCTCGAAACGTGGAGCGATACGCGGGCATTTGACGGCACGGTGACAATTGTTCAACCGCTGATCGAGCCGCTTTACGAAGGCAAGAGCGTTCACGAAGTCGCGCAAATTTTCGCCCGCGAAAATTACGACAAAAAAGATTACGATATTGTCAAAGAATTCTGGCAAAAACAGGATTTTGCGGGCGCGCCGAGAACGAACGCGGCGACAAGCGCCAGCGCCGCTTCAAACTCTGCAACACCAAATAATACGGGTGCAAATTCACAAACACCAACTGCCGCCAGCGCTGCCGTAACCACGACACAAGACTCTCAAAGGTTACAGACATCGCAAAAATCTCCGGTGACGGCGGAAACCATAATATCAAATTCACCGGCAACTACCGGCGCAACACAAACAATTTCAGGCACAAATACGGCGTCCGGGCAATCTTCGACCAATGGCGGTGTCTCGAACGCGCCGAAAAGTTTTGAAGATAACTGGCGCAAAGCAGTTCACAACGGATTTGTTCCAAACACTGCGGCGACGGCAAAAACCGTATCCGTCAACACTGCGTTTTTGAGCGAACCGCAAATGACCGCACCGAGTGGCAACGAGTTGGAAATTTCGATTCTGCCTGATCCTTCTGTTTATGACGGGCGCTTTGCAAATAACGGATGGCTGCAGGAACTTCCAAATCCGATTACGAAAATAACCTGGGACAACGTGGCTTTGATAAGTCCGAAAACCGCACAGCGTCTCGGCATTAATCAAGGCAAAGAATACAACGAGTATTCCGGCGGAGTCCAGGGAACTACTTTTGTAAATACAAAGGGCGGTAATCTATTTTCGGATTTAGTAAAGCTGAATTATGACGGAATGGAAATCGATAAGCCTGTTCCGATGTGGATTCAGCCCGGTCAGCCTGATGATGTGATTACGATTTATCTCGGTTATGGGCGCACTCGTGCCGGGCGAGTCGGGACCGGCGCCGGATATAACGCCTACGATATACGAAAATCCAACGCGCTGTGGTCTGGTTCAGGAGAGATCGACAAAACAGGAGCGAATACGACAATCGCTTCGACACAAATCCATTTTAATATGGAAGGGCGCGATATTTTGCGCGTTTGGGACATCGAACAATTTAAAGAACATCCGGATATGGGTCATCAGCACGAGGAATATGATCTGTCGATGTATCCGAAGTTTGAATATCTGGGCAACAAATGGGGAATGACGATTGACCTCAATTCCTGCGTCGGCTGTAACGCTTGTGTCGTCGCCTGTCAATCGGAAAATAATATTCCGGTTGTCGGTAAGGAACAAGTTGAACGAAGCCGCGAAATGCACTGGATGCGGATTGACGCTTATTACACCGGCGAAGACATCAATAATCCGAAAGGACCGCATTTTCAGCCGCTTCTGTGCCAGCAATGCGAACTCGCACCGTGCGAAACGGTTTGCCCGGTGCACGCGACGGTTCACAGCGCCGAAGGTTTGAACGATATGGTTTATAACCGCTGTGTCGGAACGCGTTATTGTTCAAATAACTGTCCGTATAAAGTGAGACGTTTTAATTTCCTGCTTTATCAGGATTGGGATACTCCGCAATACAAATTAATGCGCAACCCGGAAGTTTCAGTCCGCAGCCGCGGTGTGATGGAAAAATGCACTTACTGCACGCAGCGTATTTCAGTCGCCAGAATTGAAGCGGAGAAAGACCAGCGCAACATTCGAGACGGTGAAATCGTCACGGCGTGCCAATCGGTTTGTCCGGCTGACGCCATTGTTTTCGGTGATTTGAACGACCCGAACAGTCAGGTTTCCAAACTAAAAAAAGATCATCGAAATTACTCGCTGCTTAATGAACTCAATACACAGCCGCGAACAACATATTTAGCCAATTTGAAAAATCAGAACCGGGAAATGCCTGATTATGTCGCTCCGAAAACAAGAGAAAGTAATCGGGAAGAGTCCAAAGATTTGAATCAAGGTGAGCCGAGCGAGCCGAAACATTAGTTTTAGGAAAAGAAACTATGCAAGATGTCAAGGAAATTCAAAAAAATTTACATCCGCCGATGGTTGAAGGCGACCACACGTTCGCTACCGTAACGGACAAAATCAGCGACCGAACTCTCAAGAAACGGACGCCATATGGTTGGTTTATCGGCTTCGCCCTCGCCTTCATGGTTGCTCAATCGCTTTTGTTCACGGTTGTTTATTTGGTAATCACCGGTATCGGAATTTGGGGAAATAATCAGCCGGTCGGTTGGGCATTCGACATTATTAACTTTGTTTGGTGGATTGGTATCGGGCACGCGGGGACGTTGATTTCCGCCATTCTTTTATTAATGAACCAAAAGTGGCGAACGTCGATCAACCGTTTCGCAGAAGCGATGACGCTGTTTGCCGTCGCTTGCGCGGGACTTTTTCCGCTACTCCATACGGGGCGTCCGTGGCTCGCATACTGGCTTTTCCCGTATCCGAACACAATGGGAATGTGGCCTCAATTTCGAAGTCCCTTGATGTGGGACGTTTTTGCGGTTTCGACTTACGCAACAGTTTCACTTCTATTTTGGTATGTCGGTTTGATTCCAGATATTGCAACCTTACGCGACCGTGCCAAAAACAAATACTTCAAGACCGTTTACGGCTTGCTTTCGATGGGTTGGCGCGGTTCTGCAAAGCACTGGCACCGGTACGAAATCGCGTATTTATTGTTAGCGGGTCTTTCAACGCCGCTCGTCCTTTCGGTTCACTCAATCGTTAGTTTCGACTTTTCGGTGGCACAGCTTCCGGGTTGGCACGCGACAATTTTTCCTCCTTATTTTGTTGCCGGAGCTATCTTTGCCGGTTTTGCGATGGTTCTGATTTTATGTATACCTCTGCGGCACTGGTATGGAATGGAAGATTTTATTACCAAAACCCATCTTATCTTTATGGGTAAGGTGATGCTCGCAACCGGTTTGATTGTCGTCTATGGCTACGCGATGGAAGGCTTTTTCGGATGGTATAGCGCGAATGAGTTCGAAGTTTTTATGATTTACAACCGCGTCTGGGGAGGTCCGTACTGGTGGTTTTACTGGCTCTTGATTTTGTGTAACGGTCTGTCGATTCAACTTCTCTGGTTCAAGAGATTTAGGGAAAGCGAGTTCTGGCTGTTTTTTATTTCAATCATTGTCAGTATCGGTATGTGGCTTGAGCGTTTCGTGATTATTGTGACCAGTCTGCACAGAGATTTTCTGCCGTCTTCGTGGGCGATGTATTCACCGACGGTTTTTGATTGGTCAATGTTTATCGGGACACTCGGATTTTTCTTTACCTTGCTGTTTTTATTCGTCAGGTTTTTGCCTGTAATTTCAATTTTTGAGGTCAGAACGCTGCTGCCCGAGGCGCAAGTCGCGCACGGACACCACGGGGCGCACGACGAATTAAACGAGCGCCCGAATGCCTTTAACGAATCGATAAATGATGCACAGGGAGCGGAAGAAAGATAGACTTTGTAAATTAAATTTGCAATCAACCGAGTTGTCCGCCGCCAATTAAAAAGGCAGTTCACCCGTGCCAAACGGTCTGCCGGCAACAGCGGTTGATTGCAGAGTAAAAAAAGTTATGAACGATAATATTTACGGATACTTAGCCGAGTTTGATACGCCGACTCAACTAGTCGAGGCAGCGCGCAAGGTGCGCCTCGCAGGCTACACAAAAACCGACGCTTTTTCGCCGTTTCCGATTCACGAAATTGACGAAGCGCTCGGCATCAAGCGAAGCATATTACCTTTTTTAGTGTTCGCCGGCGGTGTGACGGGTCTTTTGACGGGAATTATTTTGCAATGGTACGTGCACGTTTATGATTATCCGATTATCGTCGGCGGTCGTCCGTATTTCAGTTTGCCCTCGTTTATTCCGCCGGCGTATGAATTGACGATTTTGTTCGCTTCATTCACTGCGGTTTTTGGAATGATTTTGTTAAACGGACTGCCAAAACCGTACCATCCGGTGTTCAATGTGCCGCGTTTTGCGCTTGCCACCCGAGAAAAATTTTTTTTATTGATTGAAAGGCGAGACCCGAAATTTGATTTCGAGGAAACAAGAAGTTTTATGCAGAGTTTGAACGCGCAGGAGGTCTTTGATGTTGAGGAGTAAGTCCAAAGTCCAAAGTCCAAAGTCCAAAGTCAGCCAAGCGGCAATTTACTGCTCGCTGCTTGTTGCTTACTGCCTGCTTGCCGTCGGTTGTCGCTACGATATGCAAGACCAGCCGCGTTACAAAGCTTTGAAGAAAAGTGATTTTTTCAGCGACGGGCGAGCGATGAGAGATTTGCCCGAAGGCACCGTTTCGCGCGGCAATTTACGGGAAAATAAAGCATTTTATACGGGCAAAAAAGAAAACGCCGGAGCAACTTCTGCTCCTGCCGCCGCCCCAACGATAGACGCTTCGGGCAACACGGTAGTTTCGAGCTTCCCCGATGATATTGAAGAATTCCCCGTGCCCGTATCAAAAGAATTAATTGACCGGGGAGAACAGCGTTACAGAGTTTTCTGCATAGTTTGTCACGGTCCGGTCGGCAGCGGCGACGGAATGGTTGTGCGGCGCGGTTATCCGAAACCTTCGACTTATCACGACGACCGTTTGCGAAACGCGCCCGTCGGACATTTTTATGATGTTATCACCAACGGCTGGGGCAAAATGAACGGATACGC
>JALZOH010000235.1 GCA_030857305.1 Acidobacteriota bacterium | reverse complement strand
AATCGTCTTTTGAAAAAAATTCGATTTCTTCGTTATCGGGCTTATTATCTAAATCGTCCTTGACTTCAATTTCATTCTGAATATCAAAATTTCTCGTCAAAGCGGCAAACGATAACGCTTGCGGCGACGCGCCGACAAGTATCAGCCCGATATAAAGCGTCGTGAGAAAAACTAATGAATTATGATTTTTACGACTTGTCATTTACTGGTTTTGGCGCTCGTGTTTTGGCTTGCTTCGCCGCTATTGCTCGGTTGACTGTTTTTTTTATCAGCCCGTTCCTTCAAACTGCGGTTTATTAAATCCTGACCGACCGGTTTCGGAACGCTAAAATTCAAAACGAAGTTTTTGCCGTCATTTGTAATCTTTGAGTTGTTGACTAGAGTTTTGCTGTTTTCATCTAATTTTTTTATACCGTTGTTATCGGCGAAAATTAATGCCTGCAGCGCAATATTGATTTGACTGGCAATTGTTTTAGCCTTTTCCGGCGTTTTCTGGTCGGAAGCGATAATCGCGTAAATCTGTTTGTCGTCTTGAATAAGCTTGAAATTTACTTTGTCGACTCCGCTATTTTTCAGATATCCGAGAATACCGCTATCGCCGACCGCTTCAAGAGCATTTTTTGCCAGATTAATCATCTGCTCATCACCTTCGCTTTTGCCATATCTTGTTTTCTTGGAGTCAAATTTTCCATCAGCAGTCAGCGTTCCGTCCAAAACAACCGAAAAAGGTTTGTTTAAGTCAATCTCTTTTTTGGCTAGCTTATCTATTAAGGAATCACCTAAATCTTCAAAGGGTTTTTTGTTGATTTCAATTTCTTTAACGGCATCACTTTCTAGCGGGGGCTGATTCTTCTCTTTTTCTTCCGTGTCCTTAGGTTTGTTTTCAGCCATTTCATCACCGTCTAATTTAGGCAATTCGGCAGGCGAAATATTTTTTGATTTTGAAGGCTTCGGGTTGTTTATGCGCGGCAATTTTCCGCTGTTTTTGCGCGTCGCGGGAATCGGATTTTCGCCAAAAGAAAACGGTGAATCAGGCATCTTTCCTGATACGGCGTCCTTATTCGGAGTTGGGATCACCTGCGGTATCGCCATCAAATCAGTTCCGCTCGAAACGGGCGGGGCGCTCGGATAACCGCTGACGATTGGCGGCATCGTCGAAAAATCTCCGCTCAAGTTTTGCAGCGACGCAAATTCATCTGACGCATTAGCCGGCGGAAAATAACCTGTCGGATAAGTAAACGGCGGCGCTTCACCCGAAACGTCAATGTATGTAATATCGGAATTCTCCAGTTCAGTTTTATCGTAATCTTTGGAGACGAATTCGCTGTCGGTTCCGAAAAGCGTGCTGCCGACATAAACCGCGTCCAAAACCTGACAAACTTGTTTGACCAGAGGGCTGTCGCAACCTCTGGTAGTTAAAAGATTCGTCTGTCCCATTACCAAAAGAGCGAGCAGGTTAAAAACCGTCGCGGCGCCCAGAATTTTGTAAAGCCGCGGCGTGAAGTTCCAATTTTTTATTTCGTAGCTTTGAAAAAGTTCTTTCTCTTGCTTGTACATAACGTTATAAATTAAAATTTATCAAAATAAGTCAAAATAATTGTCGCAAATATAGATGCTTAACGGCTCAAAACCGTTGCGAATCATTTCGGATTTTACCACTTTCCGGCGACAATTAAAAGTATTAGACTTTATTACCCAAAACCTCTAATATAAGCCTTTTATGGCACGTTCTCGGGAAGACAAAAACCAAAAAGGAAACAATTCGCGCAAACAAAAAAATGTTCGTTCAAACATTTTCCGTCAGAAGGAACGAATGTTTAAACGAGAACTTGCAGCGGATAGTTCCGCGAAAATCAGCTCGCCGAAATTTACGCCCGCCCAGCTTAAATCCGTCGAGCGACTCCTCGAAGGCATCGGAACACCCGAACCGAAACCGCTCGTCCCCGACGATTTTCAAGTCGAGGCTCTCGAAGCAATTGAATCACAGGACGTTCTGGTGACTGCGCCGACGGGAAGCGGCAAAACCTGGATTGCCCGCGAAGAAATCAGAAGACTCCTGCAGCAGGGAAAGCGCGCCTGGTACACAACGCCGCTCAAGGCTTTGACAAACTCGAAATACGTCGAGTTTTCCGCCGAATTCGGCGCCGAGCGAGTAGGAATTTTAACCGGCGACCGCAAAGAAAATTGGGACGCTCCCTTAATCGTCGGCACAACGGAAATTTATCGCAACCAGCTTTTTGATGCTTTGCGAAGCGGCGAGCAAGTTAATACGGATTTTGTAATTTTGGACGAAGCGCATTATTTAGCCGACGAAGAACGCGGACACGTCTGGGAGGAAGCAATAATTTTATCGCCGCCGCGCATCCGTCTCCTTCTACTTTCAGCGACAATTGGAAACGCCGATGAATTTGCCGAATGGATCGGCGAAGTGCGCGGAACTCGCGTGCGCGTCATTAATCGCGCCGGCTCACGTCCCGTCGAGCTTCGCGCCGCATTTCTTGCGCCAAACTTGCAATTGGTGCCGCTTTTTAATCAAGAAGATAAATTTAATCGTGAAATCGAGCAGTTCGCGCAGGAAGAAAATCGGTTTGAGCGGAGACGACGATATTAAACAAAAAATTATCTGCGGTTAAATAATCTTATGAGATACAAACTTCCAGAAATTCCGCCGCCGAAACTCGTCTCGGCACTCCGCAGCTACAATCTTCTGCCGGCGATTGTTTTTTTGCCGACGCGCCGCAAATGCGACGAAGCCGCACTCGAAGTTGCCGCCGATAAATCGCAAAAGACCGACCAGGCAAAACAAGCTGCGCGATATGAAATTTATCAGGAATTCGTCCTTGCATACCCGGAAATCAGAACGCACAAACACCGCAAAATCGTGCTTCACGCGGGCGTTGCCGCGCATCACGCCGGACATATCCCGGCGTGGAAGCTTTTTGTCGAAAAGATGATGTCGAAAGGACTCCTGAATGCGATTTTCGCAACTTCAACGGTTGCCGCCGGCGTTGATTTTCCGGCAAGAACAGTTGTTATCAGCAATGCCGACACGCGCGGTAACGACGGTTGGCGACCGCTTCAGGCTTCGGAATTGCAGCAAATGACGGGACGCGCGGGCAGACGCGGCAAAGATAATGTCGGTTTTGTGGTGCTCGCGCCGAGCAATTTTCAGAACCCGCCGCGCATCGCAACTCTTCTGAAGTCTCCCCCTGATCCTTTGCAAAGTCAGTTTCGCGCAACTTACACAACACTTTTAAATCTTTTGGATGCGTTTGGCGGTTTTGCGCAGGTGCGCGACATCGCCGAAAAAAGTTTCGCGTTTCGTGAAACGGCGCGGACAATTGTCAAATTGGAAGCTCTGCGCGATAAACGGCTCGAAAATCTGCGCGAAAAACTTGAGAGCAGCCAGTTTGACTTTTCAATCGAAGACGTGCGCGGCTTTGAGCGTTTAACAAATGTTCGCCTGCGTCTCGAGGAAAAATCACCACACGCGCGGCAGGAAATTCGACAACAATGGCTTGAAGAAAACGTCAAAGCGGGCAGAATCGTCACCAAAAGCAGAAACAGCAAGCGTTTCTTTCTGGTGCTGAGCGTATTCGGCGAAAAGGTCGTGGCGATGCGCGACGACGGACAGGGCGCAACTCTCTCGCTTCCGCACATCGGGCGCGTGTACGCCAAAAAATATCCGGTTAAAGAAGAGTCACTCGATGCAGCGTTCGACGACATTGACGCAGGCAGAAATCCGCTCATTGAGGAGCCGAAATCTTCTCACAAAAAAAGCGATGCTGACGAAGCTTTAGAAATTATTAACACGCTGGTTGATAAATTTCTGCCTGAAAATGGCGATGAAGAAGTCAGGCGAAGCGCGACGAGTTTTCTGTGGGAAAATTGGGACGATGCTGAATTTGTCGAAAAAATGGAGCGCGACATTGATTTTTTAAGAAACGAAATTTGGCTGCCCTTCGAACATCGCGCTAAAGTTTTACAGTATTTCGGTTATCTGGATTTCTCCAAACAAAAAGTTACGGAGCGCGGAAAATGGCTGGCTGATTTACGCGTTGACCGACCGCTTTTGGTTGGCGAAGCTCTCCGGCACGGACTTTTTGAAAAACTCGAACCGCCGCAGATAGCAGGTTTAATGGCAGCTCTCGCCGCAGATTCGGACAGAAATTACGGGGAAATTCATCTTTCCGATAAAATTTTAGACGTTCTCGGCGAGTTTGAAAATATTGTCTTCGATGTTTCAAACGTCGAGTGGAAAAATGGCGTCGAACCAGCGCCGGATATGAATTTTTCGGCGGCGGCGGCGGCTGAAGCGTGGGCTTCGGGCGTGAGTTGGGAAGATTTAGTTTTTTATACAAAAGCCGAGGAAGGCGACCTTGTGCGGCTTTTGTCGAGAACGGGCGAAGCTCTGATGCAGATCGCAAATTTAAAGGAATCAAACGCCGAAGCCGCCCGGTTGGCACGCGATACGGCAACAATAATTTTACGCGAGCCGATTCGCTAAAACTTAGCTTTCTCGAAACTTAAGCATCTCACGCTTCGTATTCGATTGGCGACGTTTAAATGTCGAAATAATGCGTAGAGTTCGAGGAGTTCGAGAAAAACTCTGCTTGGCTTTGAAAAACTTTCTCTTAGAAATAAGCCGAACGCAATATCGATTTAGTTTGAAAATTCAAAATTTGATAGAATGTTAACGGCTCTAGTTAGTCTTAAAAATATATGCGAGTTTTATTAGCAGATGAATACGGATTTTGTTTCGGCGTCGAACGCGCCGTTGAAA
>JALZOH010000011.1 GCA_030857305.1 Acidobacteriota bacterium | reverse complement strand
CACATAACGCACCCAATAATCATTCTCCTGCGGGACTAATCGGCTAACTTTCGCGCTCGCCTCCGCGACGCTCAACTCGCCGATTCGCACAACTCGCCCACCCAAAGCGCGACGATAAGCGGCGGTAGTTCTCGTTACGCGAAGTTCGTTGCCAAACCAAAAGAGCGAAAGCGGATAGCGGCGAAATGTTTTCGGCGGAAAAGTTGAAAAAGTAGTATGAGCATCGCCTACCATTGCAATAATCTGCTGTAAACGGACGATAATTTCAGGTTCTTGGAGAGAAGGAATAGCCGCGTCAAGTTCAGCAACCGCCCGCTCGAACGCCTCCCGCGAAACGGTATGAAAAGCGTTCTTGTGGCGACGCGGCAACTCTTTGGCAAGATATTGTAAATCTTGTCGCCATTGTTCCTTCGTCAAGGCATCACCGAGAATTTTAGCCGCACACGGTAAGGCATATGTCGCCGAAGAAAACCATCCGCCAACGGATAAAATGAGCAGGAAACTTACAACCAATTTTTTCATTGTTTCAATCTTTCGATTTTCAGTTTAGCTTACCACCGTCTCACAAGCGAAGCTGTCCAACTATTATTCGACAATAAACACGGTGAATAATACAGTAATTTTGCAACCTATGTCAAAAAAACCAATATAATCCACCCTTAACGGATTATTGAAAGTTTTCAACAAATAATCCATATAGTTTCGTATTATCAGAAAATTTGTTTCGTGGACGAATTATAAATTATCGCCTACAGTTTCCTTTTCTCGAATCTGCGCACAGGCTGGATTCGACTCAAATATTTCAATTATTGTATTGAGGAGGCTTAACTTGGCTGAATTTTCCGTTTTATTGATTTTGCAGTTTTGCTTTGATAATTTCGCTGACGAGTTTTCCGTCAGCCGATTTGCCCGCGAGTTTGGCTTGCGCCGCTTTCATCACCGCGCCCATTTCTTTTATCGAGCCCGCGCCGGTTTCGCTAATTGCCTCTTCAACCGCTTTTTCGATTTCTTCCGGTGGAGCAGACTGCGGCAGGTATTCTTCAATCACGACAAGTTCGGTCTTTTCCTTTTGAGCAAGTTCCTCGCGTCCGGCTTTTTCGTATTGCTCGATTGAATCACGACGCTGTTTGACGAGCGTTTGCAGAGCTTTGATAATTTCCTCGTCGGTCAAATCAACGCCCTTTTCGATTTGTTTGTTCATCAGATTGGCTTTTACCATTCGCAGAACGGATGTGCGAATCGTGTCTTTCGCCTTCATCGCGGCGGTTAAATCATTGATAATTTTATCTTTTAAGTTCATCTTTACATTTACCGTTTATCATTTATTATAAAACATTCCGGTTACCGGATGAATGGTAAATCATAAGCGTTTAATGTTCAATGTCCTATGAAACTACGTTGGCGATTTGGAATCTTGGCGGGAATCGTTCTGCTCGTTTGCGGAATGTATCCGCAACTGAAAATGTGGCATTTGCGCGGGCAGGATTGGCAGGGCGCTTATGCTTATAACGACATTGATGAAGTTGCTTACGCTTCATACCTGCGCGCTTTGATTGACGGCAGAGTTCGACGAAACGACCCGTACACGGGACGCGATGACACGGCGGAAAATCCGCAGCCGGAATCGCTTTTCTCAATCCAGTTTGCCCCGCCTTACACGATCGCTATTCCCGCGCGAATCCTGGGCGTTTCGGCTTCGACGGCAATGTGGCTTTCGGGCGGAATAGCGGCGTTTTTAGCCGGTTTGGCGTTGTTCTGGCTGATTGGCAAATTAACCGATGATTCTTTATTTGCAATGGCGGGAGCATTGATTGTCGTGTGCGGTGGCGCGCTGGCGGCAGGCGAAGGCGCCATTGGCGAAATTCTTGGCGCAGGGGGCGAGGGAAGTTCATATCCTTATTTTCCGGGTCTCCGCCGGTACGTTCCGGCAATTCCGTTTCCCGTGTTTTTCGCGCTGTGCGGCTGCGTGTGGGTTTTGGTGACCAGTCAGGATTTGAAAAAACGAATAGCTTTTTGCGTGCTGGCTTCTTTTTGTTTTGCCTTTCTCGTTTTTTCGTATTTTTATATTTGGACGACTGCGGCGGCGTGGCTCGTCTGCCTTGTTCTCGTTTGGCTCGTTGCGCGACCTGTCGATTGGTTAAAAGATTTCAAGGCATTTGTTGCGCTTGCTTTAGCGTGTTTTGTTCCGCTTTGTTTTTATGCTTTCATGCTTTCCAATCGTTCACAGACGATGGACGACGTGCAGCTTCTGGTTTTAACCCGCGAACCGGATTTATTACGAGTTCCTGAGCTCATTAGTTTTGCGGTGATTACAATGTTGATTTTGGCGATTGCGCTCAAAGTAGTAGAACTGAAAGAGCGTTCGACGCTTTTTGCGCTATCGTTGGCGCTTGTTCCGATTGTTGTTTTTAATCAGCAAATTGTTACGGGACGTTCACTGCAGCCGATTCATTATCAGGTTTTTATCGGAAATTATGTTGCGGCTTTAGCGCTCGTTGTCACGCTCGGAATTCTGCTGCGTGAAATTAGTCAAAAACATCCGAAATTTTCGAGAGCTTTTATAATAACGGTCGCGATGATTGCCGCCGTTTGGGGAATAGTCGAATGTCATTTCACGGTGCGCGTTTTAGACGAGGCGAACATTGAACGTGACGAAGGAATGCCGATGGCGAAACGACTGGAGGAACTTTCAAAAACAGGCGCGCCTTCACCGGACGGCAGCCGCGCGGTTGTTTTCGCTTACAGTATGATTCAAGGAGATGATTTGCCGACCATTGCGCCGCAAGCCGTTCTCTGGGCGCGACATCAGCACGTTTTTGCCGGATTAACCTGGCAGGAAAGCAAAGAGCGTTATTATCAATATCTTTATTACCTGGATTTAGACGAAAAGTGGCTCGCTAATTCAATCAAAAAAGGTGATTTTGTTTCGATGATTGCGCTTTTCGGTTGGGGAAGGCATACGAATCGTTTGAATTCGGAATACAAACCTCTGACTTACGCGGAAATTGACGAAGAGGCAAGGCGATTCGGCGAATACCGCAAAAATTTTGGTTTCGCGCAAGCTACTCAACCGACAATTTCCTACGTCGTTGTGCCAAGCGAACAGCAGCTTGATTTTATGAATTTTGATATCTGGTATGAACGCGAAGTGGGGGAAAGCCACGGAAAATACACGCTTTATAAAGTGAACTTAAAAACTGTCGGCAATTAAATTTCCAAAATATAATTGCAAAATGGGTAAACGTATTAATCGGGTTTTTGCTTTTTAAAGCAAAAAAAGACCGCCAAAAAAAGCGGTCATATATTATTACTTAAATTATAAAACAAGTTATGCGGCAAGAAGATCATTTGAAGTTTCCGCAAAAACTCTTCTGCCGTTTAATGCATCGTCAATTATTTCGCGCACCGCTGAAGCGTCCGGATTAACATCCATTCGGGCGCAAGCCCGCAAGTGCCTGATAATTCCTTCAGTCGCGATATCCATTGTGGCACCGCTTAATTTCGCAAAGCGACGCGCCTGAATATGGTCAATTTGCAAGATTCTATCTTGCAATGTTATTTGTTTAGCTGCCATTGCTGCCATATTTTCTCCTACCTTGTATTGGAATAAAAACTCCCCCTTGATCCTGCATTGGAACCTATTGCAAACAATTAAATCGCGTAAAGTAGCTCATAAAAATCAAGATTATTCCTTTCTTTAGTTGAAATAATCAGTAAAAAAATTATTATGCGATTTCATTACGCAAAACCTTCCAAATGTATAAGTGAAAATATTAACAAAAAATTCATCTCTTGTCATCATTTTTTTTTAATTTGTGATTTTTTTCTCAAGACGCCCTCCGCTCAACGAAAAAAACCGACTAACTCTAGTGAGTCAATCGGTCTTCAGAAATTAATAATCAGTAAGCTATTTTCCGCCGACGGCGTCTTTCATAGCTTTGCCGAGACGGAATTTGACCGTTGTTTTAGCCGGAATTTTGATGGTGGCGCCGGTTGCCGGATTGCGTCCTTCACGCGCTTTCCTGGTTGCTTTCACCAATTTTCCAAAACCCGGAAGAGTAAATTCTCCATTCTTTTTAACTTCGGTGGTAGCGAGAGCTGCCAGGGCGCTAAAAAATTCCTTTGCATCTGTTTTTTTCATTCCGGTTTTATCTGCCAGTTGGCTGATAATTTCCGTTTGTGTCATACGTTTTGATGTTGTTGCTGCTGCCATAGTTATAAATTTCCTCCAAAATTATTGTTGTGATCTAAATTACTACTTAATTGAACCTATTTGCCTGCGAAATTGCAAACTCCACAATAGCAATGCAAATCAATCAAAAAAATGATTGGTCGGGGCGGCAAGATTCGAACTTGCGACCTCTCGGTCCCAAACCGAGCGCTCTACCAAGCTGAGCCACGCCCCGAGCTTTCCGGCGTTTCACATAAGAAACATACTCAAGTGCCGAATTCTACAGGCGAAAAGTTGATTGGTCAAGTTAAAGCGCGTAAAATTCGCCTAAATATTGAATTATTTTCCAGGAAGCCTTCTCTCGATGGCTTATTTGCTGCTTAATTTCGCTTGAAAGCTCTCCAAAGGTTTCGTTAAATCCTGCCGGAATAAAAATCGAATCATAGCCAAAACCATTGTTTCCGCGCGGCTCCAGGGAAATTCTTCCGTTGCAAACGCCCTCGGCAACAAATTTTATCTCGCCTTTTTCATCTGAAATTGCCATCGCGCAAACAAATCGGGCAAAGCTCTCTTTGTTCTGTATTTTGAACAGTTCGTGGAGAAGTTTATCTATATTTTCCTGGTCGGTAGCGTTTTCTCCCGCATACCGGGCTGAGAAGATGCCGGGCGCGCCCTCTAAAGCTTCGACTTCCAGTCCTGAATCGTCCGCCAGCGACCACAGCCCGGTTTGCAAAGCGTAGCCTTGTGCTTTTAGGACTGCGTTTTCCTTAAAAGTTTTTCCTGTTTCCTCAATTTCCGCCGCATCTGCAAATTCCTGCAAACTTCTCAGCCGCACCGGAAAATCTAATGAAAGGTTTTTTAATTCGGCAACTTTTCCATTGTTCTTCGTCGCCACAAGAAGCTGCAATTCTTTATGTATCACAAATTATTTGCTTTTTTGATGCTTAATTTCATTTGCCAAATTCGTCATGACAGCAAAAGTTAATAAGACTAAGCAGCCAACAAAAATTGATAGTTGGAGACTGCAAATTGTTTTAAGCCGTAATAATCACGGCTTTTGTCCCGGTCAGCTCGGAAAAATCCTTTGTAAAAATTGTATCAACGCGCCGGATACGTCCGATGGTTTCAACAATATCCTGAGTTGAAACGAATCCGTTTTCGATGTGTTCAATCGCCCACGTCGGAATATGTGAAGCCGTCCGGAAAAATTCTTCGACGAATCTTAAATATTGAGATTTCGTTTCGGTAAAAGTTCCGAGTTTTCCCGTTTGCGCCGTCTCTAAATCGTTCCAAAACTCATCTCCGTAACGAAGCCATTCCTCGCGCCAGGCAGCCGAGCCCAAATTATTCTTTTGTTTTTGATTGTGTGCGGGCGGCAGCCGCAAAAACATTGCATCGGTTGAGTTTTCGGCAACAAATTCATTGGCTGATTTATTTTGGCAAAGATTGTTTTGCCCGTTGTTGAATATTTCGGGTTGGATGCTCAAGAGTTGTTTATAAATTTTTGAAAGGGGCTGGCGCAGCCGGCGCGTTTCCTCATCAAAAGACAAAACATAATCACCGACGCCCATCCCGGCGCTGAGAGCGATTGCCCGCGCGACGGGCGAGGCGAGTTGTTCGATACTCTGCCGGACATTATCAAACCACCACGCATCCGTTTCGGTGAACCAATTTTTCAGAGTCTCGTTTTGCAAACGGTAGCGCGGAATGTATGCATCTTCCAAAATAAGATTAAGGTCATCGCCGGACAGCTTTTCGCCGTTGTTTTGAATCAAGCCGACAGCTTTTATCCAGGCGGATTGGGTCGGGTCGTTTGCCGCGACGCGAATGTTCCAGCGTTTGAGATACGCGCCGAGATGCGGCTCCGGCGTAAAAGGCAAAACTATTGAACCGAATTTGAGTCGCCGCAGTACATTAAGCTCGAAAGCCAGCCAGCCGTTTGGTATTGTGTCGGATTTTGTCAACATAGATAAAATGTTTTAGTAAAAAAGAGAGATGGGAAGCGAGGTGAATTATCAATTTGCGTAATTTGATAAAAACGTAAAAGCCGTCTGCTCCTTTTCAGTTTCGGACTCTGATGGCGCTTGAATATCAAGCGCAAGAAACGCTTTAACAATTTTCGGGTCGAATTCGATACCCGCCCATTCGGTCAAATAACGCGCGGCTTCCGCTTCCGACAATGCCGCTCTGAACGGGCGTTTTGAAATTAGAGCCGCGAAAGAGTCTGCAACTCGCAAAATTCTCGCTCCCAGCGGAATTTGTTCTCTCCGCAGAGTGTCTGGATAACCAGAGCCGTTCCACCACTCGTGATGCCAGCGCACAAGCAATTGAACAGCCCGGCTTAAACCGAGTTTTGCCGCTTCCTGTTCACCGATTACCGGATGACGCTGCATATCGAGGCGTTCATCGTCGCGCAGTATTCGGCTGCTTTTAATGTATTCACGATTCATTAAAACCTCGCCAATGTCGTGAATGAGCGCCGCTTGCCGCAAAAATAAGCGGTCGTGCGAAGCCAAATTAAACTCTTGTGCCAAAACATCGCAGAGCGCGGCGATTTGCGCGCCGTGCCGGTGCCGCGTGTAATCTTCAAATTCATCCATTGCGGATGAAATTTTTAAAATACGTTCATCAGAATTCGATGCTTCTTTGGTCGAGAAATTTCCCATAATAGATTTTTCGTTCAAAATTGAAGATTCAAAATTAAAATCGTCAAGCTTGAATTTTGAATTTTTATTAAACTATTTTTCCGGCTAACTGTCGAGTAATCTATGTGCTTGCCTTAGTTTGGACAATCATTATGATAAAAGCTAAATTATGCTTCACGATTTTCAATTGGCGCAGAAAAGAATTCGTTTGTGGCAGAGAATTGGGGAATCATACGAACACGTTTTAATGAAAGCACTCGGCTTTACACTTTTTATCAAAGAATATCCGACGCTGGAAATAGAAATGAAAGTTGGTTTGCGCTATAAACCGGATTTAGTGGCGCGCGGAGACGCGGACAATTTTTTGTTCTGGGGTGAAGCGGGCGCAAATTCGATTCGCAAAACCGCCTGGCTCTTGAAACACGCCCGCGTCGAGCGACTTGTTTTATTTAAGATTGCTATCAATGAAGCCCAATTCATCAAACAGCTGCGCGAAGAAATTCCGGTCAAATACAGAACCGGAGGAAAATTAATTTTAATAAATTTCCGCAGCGAAATTAAACAGTTGACAGCGACGAAACAAATTGAGAGAGTCTCGAAAGACTGGTTTACCGAAACGCAAATTTAGATGAATTCAAAAAATATTAAAATTCGTGAATGCGTTAATTTTGAGGAATTAAACGCTTGCGTAAATTTACAACGTGAAGTTTTTGCTTTGCCGGAACTGGAAATTTCACCCGTGCGGCATTTGATTGTGACGAAAAACGCTGGCGGTTTTACGCTCGGCGCATTTGCCGAAGAAAAGCTGGTCGGATTTGTGTTGAGCGTTCCGGGTTTTCAAGGACAGGAAAGAATTTTTTACTCGCACATGACGGCGGTAAGGAAAGAGTTTCAGAATCTGCGCATCGGCGCCGGATTAAAATGGGGACAAAGAGCGCGAGCGTTGGAGTCGGGGGTAAAGTTTATCAAATGGACGTTTCAACCCGTGCAGGCGCGTAACGCATTTTTTAATCTCGAACGGCTCGGCGCGGTTATCAAAACTTACGCGCCAAATTTTTACGGTACAGACTACTCGACAATCGGCGAGCATGGCAAAAAATTCGGACTCGACAGTGACCGTGTGTTTGCCGAATGGCATCTCGAAAGCGAAAAAGTGAAAAGGCTGGCAAACGGTGAAAAGTTTGAAGAGTCAAGTGAATTGGTGCGAGAAATAGAGATTCCAAATGACTGGAACTCACTGCTCAAAAAAACTCCCGAAAAAGCTGTCGCCGAGCAATCGCGGATAAAAAAAGAATTTCAAACAGCATTTGCCGAAAACTTAATTTGCAAAAGTTTTGAGCGAGACGATCAAAGTCCCAAATATTTACTTTATAAAAACTAACTTTACGCATGTCAGCAGACTTAAATCATGAATCTCCTCGAAAACACCCAAAACGAAATTGAAGCTGCAATTGTACAGCTTCGCGCTGAAATCAACCGGCACAATGAACTTTATTATCAGAAAAACACGCCGGAAATTGCCGACGTCGAATTTGACGTGCTTTTAGAAAAGTTAAAAACTTTTGAAACGGAAAACCCCGAGCTCATCACACCCGATTCCCCGACGCAGCGAGTTGGCGGACGCGCCGAAGGTTTTAAGTCGTTTGTGCACCGCGTTCCTCTGATGTCACTGGACAATTCCTACGATATTGACGAACTACGCGCATTTGACGAACGCTGCCGGAAACTGGCAGATGGACGCAAATTTGACTATGTTGCGGAACTTAAAATAGATGGATTGAGCCTTGCGCTGCATTACAAAAATGGATTTCTAGCAGCGGGCGCAACCCGGGGCGACGGTTTTACAGGCGATGATGTTTTCAGCAACGTCAAGACGATTCGAACAATTCCGCTCAAGTTAAAAGGCGAATTTCCGGACGAAGCCGAAGTGCGCGGTGAAGCGTTTCTGGCGCGTTCGGTTTTTGAAAAAATTAACGCCGAACTCGAAATGCAGGGCGAAAAACTTTTTGCTAATCCGCGTAATGCTGCGTCCGGAACTCTGCGCCAACTCGATTCGGCAATCGTCGCCGCGCGCCGTTTAGATTTGTTTCCATATGATGTTTTGTCTGGCAATCAAAAGATGTTTGCGACCCATTGGGAAAGTTTTGAGTTTTTAGAAAAAGCCGGTTTCAACGTTAACCCAAACCGCGCGCTCTGTGAAAATATCGAGGAAGTTATCGAATTTTGTAACCGGATGCAGACAACGCGCGATTCGCTCGATTATGACATTGACGGCGTGGTCGTTAAAGTAAATTCGACTCAGCTCCAGCAGGAATTTGGCGCAACGACAAAAGCGCCGCGCTGGGCGATTGCCTACAAATATCCGGCGCTTCAAGCAACAACAAGGTTAAACGCCATAAACGTGCAGGTCGGACGCACGGGCGCGCTCACGCCGGTTGCGTATCTCGAACCGACTCTGCTCGCCGGAACCGTTGTTTCGCGCGCATCTTTACACAACGAAGACGAAATAAAACGACTTAATATCAAACTCGGCGACTATGTTTTAATTGAAAAATCCGGCGAAATTATTCCGCAGATTTTGCAGGTTATCGAATCAAGGCGCGACGGCAGCGAAATTGAATATGAATTTCCGAAAAACTGTCCGGTCTGCGGTTTTGAAGCCGTCCGCCCTGAAGGCGAAGCGGTTACGCGCTGCATAAACGTGGATTGCCCGGCAAAATTAAAAGCGCGCATTTTGTATTTTGCTTCCCGCAAGGCAATGGACATTGAGGGCTTGGGCGAGATTGTGGTTGAAAAATTGGTTGATTTGGGACTCGTCAAAAACGTCGCCGATTTATACGATTTAACGCTTGAACAAATTGCCGAACTCGAACGAATGGCGGAAAAATCGGCGACAAATTTGATCAACCAAATCGAAGCGAGTAAAACGCGCGGCTTGCAGAGGCTCATTTATGGTTTAGATATTCGGCACGTCGGCGAACGCTACGCGAAAATTCTTGCCAAATCGTTTCGCACGATTGAAAACTTGCAAAAGGCAACAATCGAAGAACTCGACGCAATTCACGAAATCGGTCAGACGGTTGCCGTCAGCGTTTTTAATTGGATGAACAATCCGCGCAATCAGGAATTGATTAAACGCTTGAAACTCGCCAGAGTGAAAACCGAAATCGACGGTGAAGTAAACTCGCATTTGAACGCAAACTTTAACGGCAAAACATTTGTCTTAACCGGAAGGCTCGAGAATTTTACGCGCGACGAAGCGGCAAAATTGATTGAAGAACGCGGCGGAAGAATTTCAAATTCAGTCAGCAAAAAAACGGATTACGTGGTTGCGGGCGATGATGCCGGCTCAAAACTTGATAAAGCAAAGTCGCTCAATGTAAAGGTAATTGACGAAGATGAGTTTACACTGATGACAAATCAGATTTAATTTTTATTTTGAAATCGAACTCGTTTTGCGACTTCCTATTTTTCCGCTTCAGACTTTGAGAATTTGAATTTGCGCGTAAATCTGATAAAATCGCGCTTTGTCTCAACTGACAACAAAATAGTGTAAAATACAATAAATCTTCAAAAAGTAGGAAATAAAAGATGTTAAAGTTTTTCAGTCGTATGGAAAGAACGCGTAATTTCGTTCTTTTACTTTTCGCCGTCATTATGGTCATCAGTCTGATAGTTTTTTACGCGCCCGCGCCGACCGACGTGCAGGGCAATTTAATTCGTGACGAAGCAGCCGTGGCAAAAGTCGGCAGTGAACAGATTACCGTCGGCGAACTGGCAATGCAGAAAGAGAATATCAGCCGGATGGGACGTGACCTGCCCGCCAAATTTCTGGTTGACGGAATGATCCGTGAACGCATTGTCCGCAATGAATCTGATCGGCTCGGTCTGATTTCTTCGGATGCCGAAGTTGCCGGTTATATTCGGCAGCAAAACAAATCCACAGACGGAAAACCGTTTAATCAAAAGCTTTATGAACAGAATGTAACCGAACAATTCGGAAGCGTCAAAGCTTTCGAGCAATCAGTTCGCGATCAGTTGAGCGGAGATAAACTGGAGGCTTTTCTGACAGCCGGCGTGATGGTTTCCGAAGAAGAAGTTCTCGACGACTTTAAACGTAAAAACACCAAGTCGGATTTGACTTTTATTCCGATTACCGGCGCTGATGTGGCGCAGACCATCAAACCGACAGACGAAGAGCTGAAAAATTATTTCGAGCAAAACAAACAAAATTTTTACATAAATGCTCCGCAAAAGAAGATTCGCTATATTTTCCTCAACACGGCAAAAATCGGTGAGAAACTTCCGATTTCAGAAGAAGAACTAAAAGCCGAATACGAGAATATTCCTGCCGATAAAAAACAAGCCGGCGTCCAGGGTCAGCAAATCGTTTTGCAGCTTGCCAATCCCGAATTAGAAGGCGCGGTTTTGGAAAAAGCGAATTCACTCGTCGCGCAGGCGCGTTCAAAATCTACCGAAGAGGATTTTGCCGAATTAGCAAAAGGACAATCTGAAGACACGAGAACGGCGGCGAACGGCGGAAGGCTGCCCGGTTTGGTGCGCGAAAATGCGAAGAATCCGACCGACCCCTATCAACGCCTCTTGACACTGCAACCTGGCGATGTGACCGAGCCGATTAAGTTCCAAGACCGATATTACATTTTGCGGCGCGGCGAAGCGGTGGCAAAAAGCTTTGAGGACGCAAAAAAGGAAATTGAAGTAAGCTTGAGAAATCGCCGTGCATATGGCGTTGCCGCCGAGTTAGCTCAAAAAGTTACAGACCGTCTCAAGGAAGTCAAAGACGTACGAGCGGTAGCGGAAGAATTTGCCGCGCAAGCCAGTATGAGCGGAAGCGAAATGGTGCGCGAAACCGATTTTGTCAAACCGGGCGACGAAGTCGAAAATGTCGGTGTTTCGCCGCAGTTTGAAGAAGGCATTGCCGGACTCGAAAATCAAAATGATGTCGGCGATAAGATTCCTATCCAAAATGGCTTTGCGATCCCGCTTCTGGTAGAAAAAAGAGATCCGCGCGATGCCGAATTTGATGAAGTGAAAGAAAAGATCATCGAAACATTGAAAGTTGAACAGGCGCGGACGCGAGTTGAGGAAATCGCTAAACAGATTGCCGCCGAAACGACTTCGGCAAGCGGTTTGAGCGCCGCCGCGCAAAGTAAGGGCTTAAAGGCGCAGGAGGCAAAAAGCTTCGTTCTTGGTTCACCGCTCGGCGAAGGTCCGAACGCAGCAACTTCAAAACCATTAGAAGATGCCATCTTCAATTTAAAACCGGGTGAAGTAACAAAATCTCCGGTGAAAATCGGTGATAATTGGTATGTCGTCGGTCTTCACAACCGCGAAGAAGTGAATATGGAAGACTTTGCCAAACAACGCGACGAACTTATCAAAACGATGCAGACTCAAAAACGCGGACAAGTTTTTTCTGATTACATAGCTTCGCTGCGCAGAGAAATGGAAGCGAAAGGCGATATTAAAATTTATCAGGATGCCTTGGCGAAACTCGAAGATGTTTCCGAGGTGGAAACTCCGGAATCTCCGCAGATTCCGCCCCAACTTCAGCAGCAGCTTCAACAACAGCAACAGGCTCCGGCTCCGCCGCAAGGGAACTAAACTTTTTAAAATAAATTTATAGGGCAGGCATTATGTCAGCCCTTTTTATTTTGTTTAATCTGAACTGAAAGTTGTACAAAAAAGCTCACCACCAGCCTAAAAACTTCCACCAAATCAATCCGACGATTGACCAAATCAAAATATTCACCGTTGACGCGAGCAAGCCGATTGTCCACCAGGTTTTCTGTTTAACATAACCCGTTCCGAAATAAATCGGCGCGGGAGTGGTGCCGTAATGGGTGAGACCGGCGTTGAGATTTGAAAAATAAGCGAGCAGCAAAACAGTTAATCCGGCGGGCGCGCCGACTCCAATGGTAACTACCAGAAACGGCACGAACATCGCCAGGACGTGCGCCGTAATCGAAGCGAAAAAGTAGTGCGAGTAGAAATAAACCAGCACGAGAATTGCCAAAGCGAACGTCCAAATCATTCCCGAAGTCATTCCCGCCATTCGGTCGGCGAAAATTTTCGTGATACCCGTTTCGCCTAAAAACGTCGCCATATTGACGAGCCCGCCATACCATATGAAAACAGACCACGCATTTTTTTCGCCCATCAAATCTCGCCAATCTAAAACTTTGGCGAAGAGCAAAACGCCGATGCCTAAAAGCGCAACGATTGCAGTGTCGAATTTATGCAGGTAATCCTTTGTCGTCCACAAAAAAACCACGCTAACCAGAACAGCGAGCATTATCTTTTCATGGTTGGTTATTGAACCGAGTTTAACAAGCTCATCATTAGCAAATTTTGGGGCTTCAGGTGTTTCCTTAATTTCGGGCGGAAATAATTTGTAAATCAAAAAAGGAATGGCAATGAGCGAAATTAAACTCGGTACGATGGCAGCAACGAACCAACTCGCGTAAGACAGTTCAATGCCCGCCGTTTCTTTCGCAAGTTTGGCGATGATTAAGTTTGAGGCTTGTCCGGTGAGAAAGGTCGCGCAAATTATGACATCGCATTGATAAAGCAAATTCATCAAAAATGTGCCGAGTTTTCCAGATGTTCCGTCGTCGGGGCGTGAATCGTAAGTTTCGCAAACGCCTTGTGCAATCGGCAAAATCACGCCGCCGTTTCTCGCTCCGTTTGATGGAATCATCGAAGCAAGGACAAAATCGGTCGAAACCAGAGCGTAGCCGAGTCCGATGGTTTTGCGTCCGATTGCGCGGACGAAAAGCAGCGCGATGCGCCTGCCCAATCCGGTCTTTATCATTCCGACCGACAGAAAAAACGCCGCCAGAACCAGCCACACGACCGGCTCGCTATAACCTTTCAAAGCGTCTTTCGGCTCTAACGCGCCGAAAAGCACGGTGGCGATAACGCCGAGCAAAACCATTGCGCTGCCCGTCAAAGGCTGAACAATCGAGCCGACAATCGTGGCGATAAAAATCGCCAGAAGCGTCCACGATTCATGGGTTATGCCTTCAGGAACTGGAATGAACGCAATTGCCAAGGCAGACGCGGCAACGGCGAGCCATCTCCACCAGGTTTTTGATTGTTCGGTTTTCATTTTAGTCTAAAGTCCAAAGTCCAAAGTCAAGAACAGCTTTCGACTTTGGACTTTGGGCTTTGGACTTTGAACTCTCTAATTATTCGCCCAGATACGCTTCTTTGACGCGCGGATCGGCGGCGAGTTGTTTCGAGTCGCCTTCCATCACGATTCTGCCGGTTTCAAGAACATATGCGCGGTCCGAATGATGAAGCGCGGCGTTGGCGTTTTGCTCAACCAGTAAAATCGTCGTTCCTTCGCTGCGAATTTCGTCAACCGCTTCAAAAATCGTGTGAACGAGAAGCGGCGCGAGACCGAGCGAGGGTTCATCAAGTAATAAAAGACGCGGGCGCGACATCATCGCGCGTCCCATCGCCAGCATTTGCTGCTCGCCGCCGGAAAGCGTTCCGGCTTTTTGTTTCTCGCGTTCCTTAAGACGCGGAAAAAGCGTGAAGGCGCGTTCCATATCGTCCGAAATTCCTTTTTTGTCCTTGCGGATATACGCGCCCATATCCAGATTTTCGCGCACCGAAAGATTTGCAAACACGCCGCGACCTTCAGGCGACATCGCAATTCCCATCGGCACGAGCTTGAAGGTTGGCATTCCACTAATCTGTTTGCCCTCATACATTACCCGCCCGTTTTTTGGGATGAGCAAACCGGTAATTGTCCGCAGAGTCGTTGTTTTCCCCGCGCCGTTCGCGCCGATTAAAGTTACGACTTCGCCCTGGTTGACCGTCAGGGAAATATCGGTCAAGGCTTCGATGGCATCGTAATTTACGGATACATTTTCTAAAATTAACATATTTAAATTGGCGATTTGCGATTGTGGATTTACCGAAAATCAAATCATTTCAAAAATTCCGTCGGCAAGCATTTTCGATTTCAGATTGCTGTCAAATGATAAAACCAATCGCAAATTGCAAATCGAAAATCGCAAATTCCGTCAATCTCCGAGGTATGCTTCGATAACTTTCGGGTCATTTTTGATGTCCTGCGGCAGTCCGAGCGCGATTGATTTTCCGTAATCGATGACTTGCAGGCGGTCGCAAACGCCCATCACGACGCGCATATTGTGTTCGACCAAAACGATTGTCAAACCGAAACGGTCGCGGATTTCCTTTATCAAACCGGTTAAGTCTCCCTGCTCGGACGGATTCATTCCCGCCGCCGGTTCGTCCAGGAGTAATAAATTCGGGCGCGTGGCGAGGGCGCGGACAATTTCCAAACGCCGTTGATTACCGTATGGAAGTGAAGTTCCGCCTTCGTCCTTATACTTTGCCAGGTCGAAAATTTCGAGCAGTTCCATTGCAAATTTACGGTGTTCGGATTCGTCCGAGAAATAGCGCGGCAGACGAAAAACCGCGTCGAGCATATTTTGGTTGGCGTGACGATGACATGCGGTTACGACATTTTCCAAAACTGTCATACTCGGAAAAAGTCGGATGTTTTGAAATGTGCGCGAAACGCCGAGCCGCGAGATTTGAAACGGGCGCAAGCCGTTGACGCGCGTTCCATTGATGCGAATATCGCCGGAAGTCGGTTCATAAACACCGGTCAGCAAATTAAAAATCGTCGTTTT
>JALZOH010000234.1:4105-4832 GCA_030857305.1 Acidobacteriota bacterium | reverse complement strand
CGGATTCGCCAAGCAAGCCCGAACCGCATCTCGAATAATAGCTATTTTCGCTTCATGCCATAAGTTAGTTTTTAGTCAAAAATAACTAAAACCGAGTTCTGCTTTGTTTGTCAAAAACTGTCCGAAGTATTGAATTAAACTACAAGAAAGTAATGTAAAATTAGTCCTCCGGTATTTTTTCTTTTCATATTAATAATTATAATTGCCAAAATGGTTGAATTTATAAAAAAATTCATTTGGTGTCTTATTCTGCTTTGTGTTTTGCCTGTAATTGTTTTTGGGCAAAGCGATTATCAACGAACAGATTTGTGGGAAAAGGAAATTGCGGCTTTTGTGAAAATTGATAAAAGCGAATTTCCAAAAAAATCGGGCGTTTTGTTTGTCGGCAGTTCGAGCATTCGCGGCTGGCGCACTATTGCCGCCGATTTCCCCGAATTCCGCACGATCAACCGCGGTTTCGGCGGCTCTCATCTGGAAGACGTAAATTTTTACGCGCCGCAAATCGTTCTTCCCTATAAGCCAAAACTAATCGTGGTTTATGCCGGAGAAAACGATATAACCGACGGGAAAACGCCCGAAATAATTCTTGAAGATTTTAAGAAATTTGTTTCTCTCGTTCATAAAAATTTACCGAAGACGCGAATTATTTTTATTTCCCTCAAACCGAGTCCGTCGCGTTGGAATTTTGCGGCAAAATTCCAGAAAGCTAATCGCTTTATAAAAGCCG
>JALZOH010000234.1:0-4095 GCA_030857305.1 Acidobacteriota bacterium | reverse complement strand
ATAAAAGATTGCTGTTTGTGGATGTTTGGGAAAAAATGCTTGATATAAACGGCGAGCCTCGAAAAGATATTTTTCAAGACGATAAACTTCATATGAATTCTGCCGGATATAAGATTTGGCGCGAAACGCTTTTGCCGCAGATAAAACGCGGATTAAGAAAAAATTTTCGTTAGGCATTGTTAATTCCCGCTTTTGCGGCTTTTCAGTCTTTATTCAATACAGAACGCAGTGCCGGATATAGCGCTTGATATTTTGCGAAATGGCGATTGAGCAATTTCGCCGTTTCCGCATTCGGCTCGATTCTTTCCGCAACCCGAATCGTTTTTGGCACGCTTCTTCAACTGTTTTCCACTTCCCTGTGCCGACTCCGGTTAAAATCGCCGCGACGAACGCCGCGCCTCCTTCGGCTTCGATTAGTTCAACTGGCTGCCCGTAAACGTCGGCTTGAATTTGTCGCCACAAATTGGATTTCGCGCCGCCGCCGCCAAGCCTGATTTTCTCAATCGGAAGCTGCAATTCCCGAAAAATTTCCAGACTGTCGCGCAAGCTAAAAGCCGCGCCTTCCAGAATTGCGCGAACAACCCGAGCGCGAGTGTGATTGGCAGTTAAACCGACAAATATGGCGCGTGAAAAAATATGTTTTCAACAGTTTGAAATTACATGATGGCGCCCTCCGGATATTCGTATGATAAAAAACTTCGGCTTTAACTCGAGTGAATACACTACTTTGATGAAAATGATTTTGTGGAGATTAATACGGATGATGTTTTTATAAAAGATTTTCATTATACAACACGAAAGTTTGGATATAAAATATTACCAATAAGAAGCCTTAAAAGGCATTGTCATTCAAATTGGGAATTCCTACTGCGTATGTTAAAAAGAATATGGAGTTTTTTAAGAGCTTGTTTGGAAACCCAATAAATGGCTCCAGCTGAGCGTTATATTTATAGCAGGCATCGAATCGGGCGGCTTGGGCTGCATCGAGAGCGACATATTTTTAATGTCGCTCCTACGAAACTCGAAATATTTTTTGGAAATTCGAGCTATAAATATGCGTTCCTAACGGAACTTTGAATTTCCAAACAGGTTCAAAAATAAAAAGTGCAATTATTTATATAAGATTCTGAAAGACCAGCCCGGTTTTTCTATCGGCGAAGCGCCGGGCTGAGTAAAATAATAAATTGAAATGTTATCTGTAGCTCTTTGTACCTACAATGGTGAAAAATATATCGTCGAACAACTAGACAGCATCGCCATGCAAAGTGTGACGGTGGATGAAGTTGTTATCTGTGATGATGTTTCTACGGATAATACCGTTAAACTCGTTCAGGATTATACGTTTACTGCGCCTTACAACGTTCGTCTGTTCATAAATGAAACTAATCTGGGAAGTACCAGAAACTTCGAAAAGGCATTATCGCTTTGTAACGGTGATATTATTTTTCTCTGCGATCAGGATGACGTCTGGATGCCCCATAAAGTTGAAACTATAAAAAATTACCTGGACAATAACCCGGCTAAAAATGTCGTATTTACAAATGCATTCATTGTTAATGCAATACTTCGGACAGTTTTTGACAAACAAAGCAGAACTCGGTTTTAGTTATTCTGACTAAAAACTAACTATTAGGAGTTTGCTTTGTTTATCAATCAAATTTTAGACGGCTTGAAAAATCTGCACAAGCCGCAACGCTTCTTTTTACAATCTTTGTTTCGGGCGATGTTTGTCTGTCAATCTTCAATTAACTTTCTCTCGCTGGCGCGGCATTGCCCCTTGAGTGAGCGAACATTTCGGCGGCAGTTTCGGAAAAGTTTTGATTTTCCTGAACTGAACCGCCGGATTATCGCCAACTGTGTTTCTGCTGCCCCAACAGCCGTCGCGCAAGATGCCTCATTTATCAAAAAGAGCGGAAAGCATACTTTCGGGCTGGACAAGTTCTGGAACGGCTCCCATTCGCGTACGGAAAAAGGCTTGGAAACTTCAATTATTTCCATTGTTGACTCGCAACAAAACGCTTCATTGGCGTTGTCAGCCGCACAGACTCCGCCGCATCTGGCAACTAATCAACAGCAAACCGAAAAGCCCACCCGCATTGATTTCTATCTGCAACATTTTCTCGCCACCGTTCCCTATTTCCCCGCCACGATTGAATATCTGCTGGTGGACGGCTTTTATGCCAAGTTCAAATTTGTGGACGGCGTGTGCCGTCACGCTTTCCATCTCATCAGCCGACTGCGCCGCGATGCTCATCTGAAATATCTTTACAGCGGAGAACAAAAGCCGCGTGGCGCAAAACGTAAATTCGCTGGCAAAGTTGATTTCACCGACCTTTCCAAATTTGAAAAACAAGTCGTCAAAGTCGGCAAAAAGAGTCTTGAACTCTTTTCCGCTAAACTCTGGTCAGTTAGTTTGAAACGCCAGGTGAAGCTCGTTGTCGTGAAATACAAAAAGCACTCGGTCAACCTGTTTTCGACTAATGTTCAGCAATCAGCCGCGGATATTCTCGAATTTTACCGAAGTCGCTTCACGATTGAATTCCTGATTCGAGATGCCAAACAATCAGCCGGGCTGGAGGACTGTCAAGCCCGCGATCAAAAGGCGCTTGAATTTCACTGGAACACCGCATTTTCAACCGTCAATTTGGCGCGCTTTCGCGCCAAAGAACTAAATCTTACAAAGAAGCAAAAACCGTTTTCGATGAAATCAATCAAACAACAATTTTTCAATGAACATCTGCTCAAACTATTTATTTGCAAGTTAGGTTTGGAGCAAACTTTGATAAAATATCAAGAGCATTATGAAACCCTACGGAATTACGCCATCATCGCCACTTAATTCTGTCCGAAGTATTGCTTTTCGTAGTGCCTGTTTAGTTTGGTTCTACAAAATTAAAAAGGAGCGATGAATTCTAGTTGAACTCATCGCTCTCTTCAATTAAACTCCGCACGCGTTTTACTGCACAGCTTTCATCTTCTCTTTGGCTTTTGCAAAATCACCGGCCTTGATAATCGTGATGTTGTCAGGCGTGAGATATTTACGCATCGCCTGGTTAATTTGCTCCGCCGTCAAACTTTGTATTTTGCTTTCAAGTTCCGCGTCCCACGCAATCGTGCGATTTAAGAACAAATAGTTATTTAACCTGCCCGAAAGCTCGCGGTCTTGAGCGCGGGAAAGCTGTCCTCTTTGAATGAAGCCTTTTTTCGCTTCTTCGATTTCCTGCGCGGTGAAACCGTCTTTCAACAGTTTGGCAAGTTCGTCTTTGAATGCCGCTTCGAGTTTGTCGGCGTTTTCCGGCGCGTAAATCGCGTTGGCGAGAAATTGTCCCGACTCGTCCAGCGAGCTTGCGTTAAACTGTGAACCGACTCCGTAACTCAAACCTTCTTTTTGACGAATCCGAACAGCCAGACGCGAATTAAGAAATCCGCCGCCGAGCATATAATTGCCGAGCGCGAGCGCGGCGTAATCCGGGTTATCGTCGCGCACTTTCAAATTGAGTCGCGCCACGAAAAACGCATTCGCCTTATCGGGCGTTTCAAACGATTTGTTAAGCGGCGCGACGGCGCGATATTCGCCCTTGATGCGCGTAAAACTGCTCGGGCTTTTCCAATTGCCAAAAAGTTCCTGTGTCAAAGCCGAAATTTCCTTTTCATCAAAATCGCCGACAACGGTCATTTGCCCGTTCGATGCGCCGTAAAAGTCTTTGTAAAACTTTTTCACATCATCCAAAGTTACTGCCTTGATGTCGGCAATATCTTCGTCAATCGTGCCGGAATAAAGCGGATGACCTTTCGGATAAATATTAAAATGACGGCTTAATTCCGTAAAAGCAATTGATGTCGGCTCGCTTTTTTGGCTTTCAATCTGCGTTAGAGTTTCCAGTTTTAATTGGTCGAATTCGGTTTGCGGAAACGCCGGTTCGCGCAAAATTTCGCCGACCAGACGAAGCACGGCAGGCAGATTCTGGCGCGTCGTTTCGATTGAAACGTTTGCGCTGGTTGCGCCGCCGAAAACTCTCACCTGCGCCTTCAGCCGGTCGAATTCGTCTTGAATCTGCTGGCGCGTGTGCTTTGCCGTTCCGCGCTGAAGAAGCC
>JALZOH010000233.1 GCA_030857305.1 Acidobacteriota bacterium | reverse complement strand
AATGTTTGCGTCGGGAATTATCACTTGTGAAAATCTCCTTCGGCAATTTCGAGCAATTTGCTGATATTGTCAAAATTCAAATGCCCGTGCGGAACGGCTTGCAATGGCTCAATCTTAAAGTTATCTATTATCGCATTACCTGAAACTGCCAAGCCTTGTGCGAGCAATTGATTGACTATTTCCTTAAAAGATTTATTCGGATTTTTCTTTTGCAAATTTTTCAAATCGTGCGCGATTTTATCATCAATGGTTATTGTTGTTCTCATGATGAGAACATTTTAACATCATAGTTATGCAGCATCAAAGCATCAAATGAGTAATTTATAAAACTTCGCGTGCCTTTCACGCGCCTTTCGATAAACTGCGTGACGTTTTTTATCAAACTTAAACGATTGCCCTTTCGGCGTTTGCAAATCGGCAATACTTTTTATTTCGCCGATTGCCTCGAGCGCGAGAAGAACCGCGCCGCGTCCTGAAGCCTCCTGCGTTTTAGGCAAAGTTAAATCGTGTGCTAAAACGTCGGCGATAATCTGCGTCCAGACCGGTGATTCGCGCAAGGCTCCGCCGGAGGCAATGATTTCACGGACTTTCAGAACATCGTTGAGCTGGTCGTAAATTTCGGCAAAGCGAAACGCGACTGATTCGAGCGCGGCTTGCGTGATTTCAACCGCGTTGGTGCTTGAGCGTAACCCCAAAATCGCGCCGCGCGCCGATTCGTTGTAACCGGTGCTTCGTTCGCCCGCGAGAAATGGCAGAAAGGTCAAGCCGTGTGCATCGGGCGCGTTTTTGGCGATTTTCGTTTCGATTTCGTCGTCCGTGCATCTTAAATTTAAATCGTCTTTCAGCCAGCGATAAAGTCCGCCGCCGTCGGACAACGCGCCGCCGATTAAAACTCTTTTTCGGTCAATTCGATAACACCACAAACCGTCCGGAATATTCTTCGGCACATCGCCTTCGAAAGCAACGCGCATCGCGCCGGAAGTTCCAATCATTAATGCCGCTTTTGATTTTTGAACGCAGCCCGCGCCGATGTTGTTTGCCGCGCCGTCGCCGATTGCCGCAAACCATTTTGTGTTTTTTAACTTTTTCCAGCGTTTCGCGTAAGTTTCATTCAAACAAAAAGTTTGCGCGTCTTCGGCGACGATTTCCGGTAGATTTTCCTTGCCGATTTTCAAAAAATTTAATAATTCTTCGTCCCAAACACACCCGCGAATGTCGAAAATTCCGGTTCCCGAAGCCATCGAGACGCTGGTAGCATCGCGCCCAAAAAATTTGAGCGAAATATAATCGTTTAACGAAAGCCATTTCGCTGTTTTTTGAAAAACTTTCGGTTGACTGTCTCTGAGCCATAAAAGTTTCGCCGTCCAATAACTCGAATGAAAGCGCGCCCCGGTGCGGTTATGCGTTTTATTTTCGTTGAGTTTCGTGCGCAAAATTTCGACTTGCTTGCGGCTTCGCGTATCCGCCCAACCGAAAACTTTTGTGGTCGGAACGGCGTTTTTATCAATCCCAACAAGGCTGTGCCAAAACGAAGAAGTTGCCGCATATTCGATTTCGCCATCGAGTTTGCTCGCCTTTTTCAAAACTTCGTCAATTGCTTTTTCAACTTGCGTGAGTGCTTCGGCTGCGTCAATTTCGGCACCGCCGTCATCGGTCGCCGTCAAACGCCGCTCGTTTTTGACCATTGTTTCGGGCAGAACATTGCCTTTAAAATCATAGACGGCGGCGCGGACGCTCGAGGTTCCGATGTCCAAAACTAAAATAAACGAATTTTTTGTTTTATCTTTCAAAGTTTGCGGATAACTTCAATCAAAGACTATTGTTTGTTAAAAGTCTTTTTCAGCCACCAGCGCAACCCGACAAACAGAAAACGCCAATCTCTGAAAAATTCCGGCGGCTTGCCTTCAAAGTAGTGTCCGACGAACTGCAAAATCCAGCCGAAAACGAACATTGAAAGCGGCAGAATCCAAAACCCCTTGATGAAAATTGCGATAAAAAAAAGCGGTAAAGAGAGTGCAATCAGTGGAATACCAATTTTGTGCGTTAATTTATTGACCGGATGCTGATGACTTTGTGAATATTCTTCAACCCATTCTTCGGAAGTTTTATTGCCCAACATAAATTTTCCACCTCTTGTTTGCCTAATTTTATTAAGAACTTTTTAGAGAGCAATTAGTATACAGCCATATGCCATTTCAAATAAATCTTTTTTGAGTTCAATCGCCTGTCTTTCAATTGTGCAATCTTCATCGCTGATAAGTTTAAGATAAAGATTTCGTTTGTTGCGTTTGAATTTTATATCCTGGACATGATTTTCGTGTCCGCGGTCGAGAGCTTCGGCGAGCCGCAGAATCGCGCTGAGCTGCGCCACCGTCCTCCGCTCTTTTTCGCTCAACTGCATATATTCAGTATGTTTTTCTTTGGGCAGAGCCCCGCGATGATAACGCGCGACATTGGCGATGACATTTTTTTCGGACTCGGTAAAGCCGGTCATTTCCGAATATTTTATTAAGTAATGCGAATGTTTATGGTGCGATTCGTGCGAAATATGATAGCCGACATCGTGCAGTAGCGCGGCGGCTGAGAGCAGAGTACGTCCGTGCCGCTTGAGGTTATAAATCGGAGCGAGCGCGTCAAAGATTTTTTCCGCCAAATCCGCCACCTGCAAAGCGTGTGTTTCTTCGTAACCATAACGCCGCCCGATGGCGAAAACGTCGCGCAGCTTTTTATCTTCGACAATAGGAACGGGCGGCAAGGATTCGGATTCGATCTCTCGCAAGTAATCAATAATTACGCCTTCGCGCAAAGCATAACTGCACGGCTGAAGCGTTTGAATATCAAAGGCACGCATTACGCCTTCTAAAATTTGTCCGCCGGCGACGACGACTTCCGCCCTTTGCGGACTAAAGATTGGCAATTTGGCGCGCTCTTCGAGTGAAATTTTTGCCAGCATTTTATTCAGCCCGGTCAGCCGTTTTAATTGGATTTCCGCTTTCCCCTGGGTATTTGCTCCGTTTTGAAAATTGAGCAGCGCGCCGAGATTAAGAATTGTGCCGGAGGTCCCCGTCGAAAGCTGCCACACGGCATTTTTCATTTTTTGAAGCGGATGGATAAGCGCGAAACCAATCTCCGCCTGCAAACTTTTCAGTTCTTTTTCCTTTGGCGGATTACTAAAAATAAATCTTTCAGTTAAGCCGACCGCGCCGAGCTTCATGGAAAACAATTTGAACGGCTCGCCGTTTTTCATCAGAGACAACTCGGTTGAACCGCCGCCGATGTCAATGTTGAGCAAGGAGCTTTCCCGGCTATCGAAATACTGCGAAACGGCTAATCCGATTAGTCTGGCTTCTTCGATCGAAGAAAGAACTTCAATGTGAACACCGGTTCGGTCTTCAATTTCGTGGACAAATTCCGCCGCGTTTCGCGCTTCGCGGACCGAAGCCGTAGCAACGGCGATAATCGAATCAACCGAGCGGCTTTCGGCAATCGAGCGAAACTTAGCGATCGCTTCAGCCGAAAGATTGATTGCTTCGGTTGAAAGAAATTTATTGCGGAGCGTTTCGTGTCCGAGCCTGACGCGCTCCCGGTCTTGTAAGATAACCGTGAACGAATCGCTGGCGGCGGCTTCGACGATAACGAGTTTGAGAGAGTTTGAGCCGATGTCAATAGCGGCAAGTTTCTGATTTTTCATCTTATATTATAATGATAATAAAACATTTCCGTTTAAAATTTCCATTGCACTTTTCATTTATTTACTAAAAAAAATCCGGTCAATTTCATCTACACAGAACTTTTGTTGTTAAGCTATTTGAAAATAATTTTATTTTCAAATAGCTTAACAACATTAAAATAAGCGATACACATTTGCGGAAAATCGATTGTCGGATTATAAAATTGAATAAATAAAAATTGCGGGAGAAATATAAATGCAAGAAATCACTGCGACCGAACTAAAACAAAAATTAGACAACGGTGAAAATGTTCAACTTATCGATGTCCGCCAGCCGGATGAGCACGATTTTGCTAAAATTGCGGGGGCAAAGCTGATTCCGCTCGGGGATATTATGAGAAGAATGGATGAAATTGACGAATCCAAAGAAACTGTTATTCATTGCAAAGCGGGTGGACGAAGCGCGAAAGCGATCGAATTTTTACAAAAAGCCGGTTTTAAAGGGAAACTAAGTAATTTGAAAGGCGGGATTACGGCGTGGTCAAACGAAGTTGATTCGAGTGTTCCGAAATACTAAATTAACGGTCGGCGTTCAACGGTCAATAAATAAATGCGAGCAGCTTTTCATCTACTTTTATTAGAAGTTTAATCAGACAAATTTTTTTGATGATAGTATTTAAATAAATATTTGGAGGCTAAAGAGAATGTCAATTGTTATGTATGTCAAACCGAACTGTCCGTATTGTCAGAAAGCACGTGATTTTTATCACGAAAACACGATTGAATTTATCGAATACGACGCGCAGAACGACAAAGCGCGAAAAAAAGAAATGTTGGATTATTCAGACGGTGATTTAGTTGTTCCCTGTATCGTCGAAAACGGCGAATATGTTCAATCAGGCTGGGGAAACCCGCTTCGCGGCTGAACGGTTACACCGGATTAGTCGGCAGTTTGCCGGCACTTTTATTTTCTATTTTTGATTGCGAAGTATCAATTTTTTGTCTTTACCTGAACCCGTATTCGATTTAAGATGACAAGTTAAAAAACTCGGCAACCCAAAATCCAAAATCTAAAATCCAAAATTCATTATGGTTGGCTCGAACATAAACCAGTACAAAATTTTAGAAAAAATCGGCGCTGGCGGACAAGGAACGGTTTACAAGGCACAGGATACGAAACTTGA
>JALZOH010000232.1 GCA_030857305.1 Acidobacteriota bacterium | reverse complement strand
GATTCTATTTATATAAATAGTATTTTTTCAAGGCTGTCGATTTTTGTTTTGATTCTTAAAAAGTTTAAGTTAATTTCCGATATAAAAATTATCCTCGCTCCCGAAGGAGAGCTTTCCAAGGGCGCTCTGCAGTTAAAAACGAAAAAGAAAAGTTTATTTTTAAAGTTCGCGAATTCTGTTGGTCTGTATGATGATCTGATTTGGAAAACCACTTCGAATTTAGAAAGAGAAGAAGTAGAGAATTTAACTCTTTCTTATAAAAAAATTTTTATTGCTCCGAATATGCCAGCCGGTATTTTATTAGAAGACTATGAGCAAAACGGCAAACCGGATAAAAGTATCGACACAACGAAAATGGTTTTTCTTTCGAGGTATATGCGAAAGAAAAACTTAAAGTGGTTTATCGAACAACTTAGATACATTGATAAGAATTTATATTTGGACATATATGGACCGATTGAGGATGAATTATATTGGGAGGAAAGCCAGGAAATTATCCAAAAACTGCCGGTAAATATTCATGTCAGTTACAAAGGTCATATTCAACATGAAAAAGTTGTTTCAACCCTATTTAAATACCATTATTTTATTTTGCCTACCTTAGGAGAAAATTTCGGACATGTATTTGTCGAAGCCCTGTCGGCAGGTTGCCCATTATTGATAAGTGATCGAACGCCCTGGCTGAATTTGCGAGAAAAAAAAATCGGCTGGGAATTACCTCTAGAGAAACCTGAACTATGGGTAGAAGCAATCAATCAATGTATCAACACAGACAATGTAAAATATAGACAAGCTTCAAGTGAAGCACGAAGTTTTGCTGTGGGATGGTTATCTGATCCAAAAGTTAAAGCTTTAACTAAGCATGTATTAGAATACAGTGTAGGTTTACCTTTTAGTAATGATGATTAAATTTACAATATGAACAACTTAAATAGTTAAAAACAGTCTGTAGTGTCAGTTCCACGACGCTTTATAAATAACATTCAATAATGAAAATATTAATTCTTGGCGGTGGAGGGATGCTTGGACACAAATTAGTCCAAATTCTTCAAACAGATTTTGATGTTTGGCTAAGTTTGAGAAGTGGCTATGAAAAATATGAAAAATTTGGAATTTTTGAAAAACACAAAATTGTCGAAGGGTTAAATGTTTTAGATTTTAAAAAATTAAAAAAGGCTATTAAAAAAGTAAAACCGGATGTTGTTATCAATGCGGTAGGAATAATCAAACAGTTGCCGTCTTCCGAAGACGTTATCAATACAGTCTCGACAAACTCGATACTTCCGCACCAACTGTCTCAGATTTGTCTGGAAAATAAATGTTATTTTATTCATATCAGTACTGATTGTGTTTTTGATGGAAAAAAGGGAAATTATACGGAAGAAGATGTTTCAAACGCGTCTGATTTATATGGAAGAAGCAAAAGTTTAGGAGAAGTCATAAACGAAAATGGAGTTACGTTTAGAACTTCAATAATCGGCAGAGAACTTTTTACAAAACATAGTCTTGTAGAATGGTTTTTAAGTAATCAAGGAAAACGTATAAATGGCTTTGTCAATGCCATCTATTCCGGTTTTCCGACAATAACTCTCGCCGAAATTATTTCACAATTATTAAAAAATGAAATTTTTTTGAAAGGTTTGTATCATATTTCAAGTAATCCGATCAATAAATTCGAATTATTAAAATTATTAAAAATTGCTTATAAAATAGATGTTGAAATTGAACCTTTTGAAGACTTTAAAATTGACAGAAGCCTAAACTCGGATAAATTCAGAAAAAAAACCGTTTTTTATCCGCTTGGTTGGGAAGAAATGATTGAAGCGATGGTCAACGATAAAACTCGTTATCAAAATAAATGATTAATTTAGAGGGGAAAAAAATTTTAGTAACGGGCGGAACCGGTTCACTCGGACAAACGCTAGTTCGGAGGCTCCTCAAAGGAGAGATGGGAAAGCCTGCGCGAATAACCGTATTTTCGCGGGATGAAGCCAAGCAGCATTATATGCGGCTTGATTATATGCATCGGAAAACGGCAACTGACGATGTGATTTATGAAAACTCACAAGACTTATTAAATTTTCGCATCGGGGACGTCCGCGATTACTCGGCACTACTAGCGGCGATGCGTGAGTGTGAAGTAGTTTTTCACGCGGCGGCGCTGAAACAGGTGCCGTCGTGTGAGTATTTTCCCTTTGAAGCAGTTTTAACAAATATTGTCGGGGCGCAGAATGTCGCACGCGCTATTCGCGAAAACGATCTTTCAATTGAGAAAGTTATTGGAATATCAACGGACAAAGCCTGTAAACCGATCAATGTGATGGGCATGACCAAGGCTTTGCAGGAGCGAGTTTTAATCGAAGCAAACAGAGATTGCGCCAAGACGAGCTTTATGTGCGTGAGATATGGAAACGTCATTGCTTCACGCGGCTCAATTGTTCCGCTTTTCGTCGAACAAGTTCGAAAAGATCAAACTCTGACCGTTACTTTAGCGGAAATGACCAGATTTTTATTGAGTCTGGATAAAGCAGTCGATACGGTTTTTGCAGCGCTTAGCGAAGGGTTGCGCGGGGAAACGTATGTGCCGAAAGTCTCTTCGGCAAAAATGGTTGATGTTGCAAAGGCGATAATGGGTAATAAAACATTGCCGATTGTTTTTACGGGTATTCGTCCGGGGGAAAAGGTGCATGAAATTATGGTTTCGGAAGAAGAATGTTTTCGCACGATAGAACGCGGTGAATATTATGTCATACTACCCGTTTTACCAGAATTGCGGCAGGAAAAAGATTTTACACAGGCACTGGAAGGCGAGTACTCTTCAAAAGACAAAAATATCTCGATCGATCAATTGAAAGTATTACTCGGTCAAGCGGATTCTGAAATAGCACAATTCCTTGTGGCTGGAAAATAATCCTAGCAAGCCTCAAAAATTATGAAAGTAATGACAATTTTCGGCACGCGACCTGAAATCATCAGATTAAGTCCGATTTTGAAAGTGCTCGATCGTCATTGTGAGCAAATTACGGTTCACACCGGACAAAATTACCACGAAAGTTTAAGCGATATTTTTATCAAAGACCTTGAAGTTCGAACACCGGACGTTCATTTCGGTATAAAATCAAATAATCTCGGAGGGCAAATCGGACAAATTTTAACAAAAACCGATGAAATTTTAGAACAACATAAACCTGATAAAATTTTAATTTTAGGTGATACAAACAGCGCTTTATCAGCGATCATTGCGGCTCGCCGCGGCATTCCGGTTTTTCATATGGAAGCCGGAAACCGTTGTTTTGACAGACGTGTTCCGGAAGAAGTCAATCGGCGTATAATTGATCATTCGAGCACCATTCTGCTGCCTTACACCGAGAGGAGTATGGAAAATTTAGTGGCAGAGGGAATTGAACGAGAAAGAATTTTCGTGACTGGTAATCCGATTAAAGAAGTTCTGGATATATTTTCTGAAAAGATAGAGAAAAGTACGGCGCTCGAAAAATTTAAAGTTAAACCTTCCGAGTACTTTCTGGTGACGCTGCACCGTGCCGAAAATGTTGATTTGCCGGAACGTTTAAGAATGATTTTCGAAGCCTTTGCTCGGATTGTTAAAAAATCGAACAAAAGATTATTGATTAGTGTTCATCCGCGAACTTCTGAAAAACTTTTAAAATATAAAATAAAAATTTTATCCGATAAAATAAAGCTTCTCGAGCCGCTCGGGTTCTTTGATTTTATCAAGCTGGAAAAAAACGCTCTGGCAGTTTTGACCGATAGCGGAACCGTCCAGGAGGAATGTTCAATTTTCGGCGTTCCGAATGTTACTCTTCGCGATGTGACAGAACGTCCTGAAACAATTGAGTGTGGTAGTAACATTTTGAGCGGGGCAAATATCGATTCAATTCTACTCGCGGTTGAGTTGGCTCTGGCGCAGCCTCCGAACTGGACGCCGCCGCCGGAATATCTGTATCAAAATGTTTCCCAAACAGTATGTAAAATCGTTTTAGGGCACACGTCTGTAAGAAGTCACATTAGTTAAGTGTAAAATTTTTACACTGAAGATTTTCACTTTGAATAAATAGTTTGAAATGGAGACGGATTTGGATTTAAAGAAAGATATAAAGAAATTCAATCCAAAAAATAAAAAAAAACTTTGGGTCATAACAGAACTTTATTACCCGGAAAATAATCAAACTGGCTATTATATGACGGGTATCGCCGAGGGACTAACTGAAAAATTTGATGTGAAGGTGATCTGCGGACAACCGAATTACGCCGCAAGAGGAACACGAGCTCAAAAAAAGGAAAATCATCGAAATGTGGAAATTTTTCGTGTCTGGGGTACGACTCTCAACAAGGATTCGATTGTTTTTCGTTTAATAAATATGGTCAGCCTTGGATTTTCGATTTTTTTTAAGTCTTTATTTTTTATAAAAAAAGATGATGAAGTATTGGTTGTCTCCGCTCCTCCGACTCTTCCCTTTATTGCCGCTCTAGCCGCGCATCTACGACGGGCAAGATATACTCTCATAATACAGGATAAATACCCTGAAACATTGATTGCAGTCGGGAAAGCAAGTCCGGATTCTTTATTTATCAAAATTCTCAATCGTCTGAATATACGGCTTTATCGGGGGGCAAAAAAAATTATTGTGGTCGGGCGCGATATGAAACTGCTTGTTATTTCTCAATTAAAAAATTTTGAAAACAAAAGAATTCCACCGGTCGAAGTTATTCAAAACTGGGCATCGCTCGAAGAAATAGAACCAATGCCAAGAGCTAATAACGAACTTTTGAAAGAATTGAATATTCTTGATAAATTTACCTTTTTGTATGCGGGGAATATGGGTTACCCGCAAGATTT
>JALZOH010000010.1 GCA_030857305.1 Acidobacteriota bacterium | reverse complement strand
CACTTATTTAGGAAAGTTGTCTAATAATAGTTTTGTTAAGACCTGCGACTGCCAGAGAAATTACTTCATTGTTAGTCATTACTTCGTCCTGCGCCAAAGCGTTCGAGCTTGCCGCCAGAGAAAACGAAACAAACAATAAACATACAAATATAAAGTTAATTTTTCTCATTTTTTTGTCTCCTAAATTTTAATTTTTTGGAAGAGATTTTCGATTTTGTTTCCAGAGATAATTATTTTTCGCGTGAACGATTAGATTTGGACGATAGACGCGAACCTTTACCGTATATTTAGCTCCGGCTTTTCTTTCAACGTTTGGATAATAACCCAAACTGTAAATTTTGCGAAGTTCATCGGCAATATTTGCAAAAGCCTGCGTCAATTTCGACGAAGATGACACGCGATAGACTCTTCCGCCGGATTGGTTTGAAACTTCTTTTAAAAACTCGCCGGCATTTTTATAATCATCTTCTCGCTCGCCGCGGGTTCTTGGCTTTTCAATCGCGCGTGGACGGTCATTTTCGTCGTAGAATATTTGCGCGGATTCCTTCCGGCTTTTCTGCACGTCGTCGTATGTGTCGTATTGAACTGGGTAAACCAGCACATCGGTTTCGCTCACATCATTCAAAATTCTCAGCGCAGTCGAGTTTTGGCTGGTCGTATCAACTCCGTCGCTTAAAACAACAATCGCTTTGCGCCCCGCGATTTCATTGAGTTTTTCGTTTAAGACCAAATCGAGCGCGGAAAAAAAACTTGTTCCAGAAGCGATTTTTGTGCCTTCGATGGCGAGCCGCAAAATTTTTCGATTATTCGTTGGCTCGCAAAGAACCTGCACTTTTTCGTCGAATGAAATAACCAACACTTTATCGTCCGGGCGAAGTTGGCTGATAAAGACAAGCGCCGCGTCTTGAATGTCTTTAAGTTTGAAAACGCTCGAATAACTCATGTCCAAAACCAAAGCCACCGTGAATGGCTGCTCTTCGTTGGAAAAATAAGCTATTTCCTGCTCAATGCCATTTTCAAAAATTTTAAATTCTTCTTTAGAAATATTTGCGACTCTTTTTCCGTTCCGTTCGGAGATGCTTGTCGGAATAACAACTAAATCCGTTTCAACGCGAATAATTTCATCGTCCAATTTTCTCTCGTTTATTTTAGTGTTTATTTCTGTTGTTTGATTTTCGGGCGATTTTTTTTGTGAATCGCCTTTATTTGGCTCGGAAGAATTTTCTGAATAATTCGGCACGCGGTTCGATTGTCCGAACAAAAAAATCGTTTCGAACAAAATTAGAAAACAGACTGCAAAAAGATTTTTCATCCCGACAAATTTAGTTTACGTCAGAAAAGTTTATAAGGCGCCAAATTAATCACCGGAGAATATTTGATGATTTCACGCAAAGAGCGAGTTGCTCTGCGCGACAAAACTATTGTGCTTCTCTCGGCTCCGGCATTAACTACTTTAGAATATTTTCAAAAGACTCGCGGATTTCAAGTCGGTGAAGTGTTAATTTCTCAGACAAATCTTTTACCGAATCAAGTTCCATTCTTTTAACAATTGTTTTCAAGGCTTTTTGATTGGCAGATGGCAAGTGCGTCAAGCGTCCGACGGTTAATCGCAGGTTGTGGTCAAGTCTGCTTAAAAATTCGTATCCGCTGGAAAAGTTCTGGAAATCTTCTTCGTTTAAGAAACCGTTAATCCTGAGTTTTTGCAGTATAAAATCAGTTGAGCGGTTCTCGGCGTCATCGGGAACGTTGTGGCGCAATTGCAAAAAGCGGACGGCAAAATAAATGTCGAGCATTCCGCCCGCCCCGAATTTTATATCAACTTCTTTGCCCTTTCGATTGCCCGATTTTTCCTGTTCGAGTCTATCCCGAACGCGGCACGTTTCCTCCTTTAAAGTCTTGAACTCCGAATCTTGAATCTTTAAATTTTGTGCGTTTTCGTGAATAATCCGACGCGCCTCTGCTTCCACAAAATTTACCATCTCCATTTTCCCGGCAATACCGCGCAATTTTACGTAGGCGAGTAATTCCCAGATTGCCGCGCGCTCTTTTAGGTAATTGAGAAAAGAAGTCTTACTCGAACTCGTCGCCCCGTTTTTACCGTCGGGACGAAGCCGCAAATCAACTCGGTAGAGATGTCCTTCGCGGGTCAGACTGGAAAGCGTCGTCACAAAAATTTCGACTGCCCGGGCATAGAATTCGGCTGGCGTTAAATTTTCAACCGGCAGATTTTCATCTTCGTCATAAACTAAAATTAAATCTAAATCCGAACCGTAATCCATTCCGCCGCCACCGAGTTTGCCGAGTCCGAGAACAGAGAGAGAAAAATTTTCGATCGGCTTTAAAAAACGTTTTTCGAGTTCGCTTTTCGTGATCGAAAGAGCCGTTTCGACGCTTGCCTGCGCTAATTCGGTTTGCAGGCGTTTAACTTCCTGGCGTGATATTTTTTCAAAAACATCAAAGACTACAAGCTCAAGCAAAAAACACGACCAATTTTTTCTAAGCGTTGCTAAATCATGTGCCAGTGATTCGTGTTTAACATCTTCGAGAAACTTCTGCCGGTAATCTCTTTCGTGAAACTCATCCGTTTTGCTCGGCAATTTTTTGATCAAACCCGGATTAGCCGCCAGCATTTCAGCAAAAGGCGGAGAAACTTCCGCCAAAATTTCGAGCGTTTCCAAATTGTTTTTGTCAAAATTTATCTTAACGTCAGATTTTTCCAAAGAAGAAAAAATTGGCTGCAAATTGTAATTGCCAGCCGCTGATTTTTGATTGAGAAATGTTTTCGCAGGTCGGTCGGTTATTATTTCGGTATTGCTTACAGCATTTATTTGCGGCGGCAAATTTTCGTGACCGAATACGCGATTAAAAATCTGGTTGACGTTTCTGGCTTGCCGTTTCAGCATAGAATCAAATTTTGTTAAATTACTAAAATTCATACGTCTGGCAACCAACCGTCGTTTTTCAAGTTCATTCGGCACGAGATGCGTCTGCAAACCGTTTTCCATTTGCAGGCGATGCTCAAGTCGTCTCAGAAATTCATAGGCGTCAAAAAGCTCGGTTAACTCCAGGTCTGAAATCAAATCGCGGTCAGCGAGACGGTTTAAGATTATCAGCGTATGCGAAGCGCGCAGCCATTCATCCAGTCCGCCATGAGCCAGTTGCAGAGCCTGCGCAATGAATTCAATTTCGCGGATGCCGCCCGTGCCGAGTTTGACGTTAAAACCGCGGTCTGAAGTTTTTTCAAGATTGATTTTTTCTTTTGAGAGCCGAACATTTTTGAGCGCGTTTTCGATTGTCTCATTGACGGAAAAAACATTTGATTTAACCGCGCTAAAAAACTCTCCGAATATTTGCACGTTGCCGGCACATGCCCTTGAACGAATCAAAACCTGCCGCTCCCAAGCTTGCGCGCTCGTTTTGTAATAACCCACGGCTTCATCGAGCGAAATTGCCAGGCTGCCGACGCGCCCGTTCGGACGCAGGCGTAAATCTATGCGATACGCCGCGCCTTCGCCTGTCTGTCCACCGGCGAGTTTTGTAATGAGTTCGGCTAGTTTAGCAAAATATTCGCGATTGGTGACTGCCCCGCGCGCGCCTTGACCGGAAGTGTTTCCGTCTTTCGAGTAAAGAAAAAGCAAATCAATATCAGATGAGTAATTAAGCTCACCTGAGCCGAGTTTGCCAAGCGCGACGATACAAAATTCTGCTCCTCTGGCGCGGTCTTTTTTATCAACTTCGAGCGGAATTCCGTAGCGGTTATCGAGTTCCTGACGGGCAATGCCGAGAGCGTATTCAAGAATTGCATCGGCGAGATTAGAGATTTCTTCGGTTATTTCAGCGATTGTGCCAAGTCCGCGAATGTCGCGCAGATAAATCTTGAGCAGTTCGCGGCGGCGAAAACGGGCGAGAAGAACGTTCGGTTCAACTTGCGAATTGAGCAGCGCAAATCTTTCGAGTGATTCTAAAAGCTCTTCTTTAGTACTGACGGTCGCCGACTCTCGCTGGTTTTTGAGCCACGAAATATAACCGGGATTTTGCAAAATCGTCGTGGCGAGCAGAGGGCTGAAGGACGCAAGCGTTAAAATGTCGGAAAGCAATGCTTCATTTTTAAAAAGCTTTTTTCCTTCGAGTGGAAACTTCTCCGCAAGTTGCAGATAAAATCGGCGCGAGCCTTCCGCGTCGGGCAAATCTTTGGTCAAAAATTCAATTTTATCGGGCAGCGACATACTTTGATTTAATATCTATTTACGCTTTTGACTTTGCTGGAATTTCATTTTACTTTTCAATCTGAATCAATTTCTAACCCATAAATTATACTTATTAAAACACACAGAGAAAAATTATGAGCAAAACAGAATCGGCTGAATTAATATTGAAACTGTATGACCTACGGCGCGAAGCGACAATGCGCGAGGCTCGAAATTGGATGATTTCCTTTTTTCCCGAAAGCGCGCAAGACATTTTGCAAGCGATGGTTAAAACGGAAACATCGGCTTATTATCGAATGGTGGTTAGCTACTGGGATATGGCGGCATCGTTCGTCAACCACGGCGCGATTGATGAGGAAATGTTCAATGACGCACACACCGAACATTTTGTCGTATTTTCCAAGGTAGAGCCGTTCTTGCCCGAATTAAGAGAAACAATGGGCAATCCGAATGCTTTGGCGAATCTTGAAAAATTGGTTATGCGTCAGCCCGATGCCAAAGAAAGACTTGCTAAAACACGCGAATCAATGAAGCGTTGGATGCAGGCGCGGGCGGAAATGTCGAAATCAGTATAAAAATTACGAAAGTCGAATTACGAATGACGAAATATTAGAAGTGAGACATTCGTAATTCGACTTTCGTAATTGAATACGTTACTCGGTTGACACGTTTCCAAGTGAACGGCTTGTCGCGCCGAGCAAAACGTATGTGGCGAGCGATGCAACAATCAATGTTAAAATGTTTAAGCCGAAACCGAGCGCGCGGGTCGTAATTTCATCTTGACTGGTGGTATTCGGAAAACCGAAAACGAAACAGATGCCGAACCAGACGGGAACGATGGCGATTTGCGCAGTGGCGGCGAGTCCGAGAAATTCGCGCCTGCCAACGTCGTCCGAATTTGCCAAGCCCGCTCCGATGCCGACGGCGAGCGAAATTAGAAAACCGACGAGCATCGCATTGAATTCATCGTATTTGAGCGGAGGGTCTGAAATAGCTGCCACAAACGCGCCGCCGGCAATCAGCAGAACGACAGCGGTGACAAAAGCCAAAAGGCTTTGCCCGACCAGTTTCCAAGTGCCCGTCCAAGCGCCATAACCAACCGCAAGGAGAAGCGGCAGCAATTGCATAAACAATAATCCGCCAATCATTATAAGAATTTGCTGGTGAATCAAACCGTAAGCCAGCAGGCACGCGGCGATAAAATTGCGCCCGATGAAACCGACGGTGATGTGAGAAAACTGCCACAACTCTTCAAAAATATCAGACGCCGGAACGACCAGCGGTTTTGTTAATTCGCGAAAACTCTCGCCGGAAATAATCGAACGGGGCTGGCGGATGTTAATTGTAAAATCCTGCGGATTATAAAAATCAGCGTCGAGCAGAGCGTCAACGAAACGTTTTGATTTTGGCGTGGAAGCTTCAAAGTCTACTGCGTCTTTCGTTTTCGTCTCACCTTCGGAGCGATGACTTTCAATCTGGAAAATCGATACCTGGTTGATACCTGCGGAAAAGGCGATTTGCGCGACGTCCGCGCCTTTACCCTGCGGCGTATTAACTCTAACTAAACGCATATTTGACCCCTTAATAATTTTTGATTGGAAAAAGTGTAAAAATCTTAACAGATTTGTCGAGTTGAAAAAAGAATTTTATTGCTTGAGAATTGATTTTATGAAAATTACGAGCGCCGAATTCGTTAAAAGCGCATTTAATGAAAGCCACTGGACAACTGACGGTTTACGGGAAATATCTTTTCTCGGACGCTCGAATGTCGGAAAGTCGAGTCTGCTCAATTCGCTGCTGCAAAGAAAAGGCTTGGCGCGAACTTCCAATACGCCGGGCAGAACGCAAAGTATAAATTTTTTTCTGGTCAATGAAAGCTTTTATTTTGTTGACTTGCCCGGTTACGGTTATGCAAAGGTCTCTAAAGCGATGCGCAACGATTGGGGCAAAATGGCGGAGGAATATCTTGCCCGCCGCCGCGAACTTGCGCTATCCATACAACTTGTCGACTCCAGACACGCGCCGACCGAACTTGATAAAAAGCTTCACGAATGGCTCGTTTTTAATAAAAAGAATCACGTCGTGGTGGCGACTAAAGCCGATAAACTTTCAAATAATAAGTTGAAAAGGAGCGTCGAGGAGATAGAACAAACCCTGCCCGAGAGCAAAATAATTCTTTATTCCGCCGAGACCGGAAAAGGTAGAGACGAACTTTGGAAAGAAATTTTGAATTCTCTCGAAAAAAAATAAGTTGACGGTTGATTTATTTGTAAAAACAAAGTAATAATTAAATATCCTTAAACACTCAAAGATTTTTTGAGAAAGCTCAAGGGCTTATTTTCACTATTACCACGACGGATAATCCATACAATTTTTCTAAGAGTTTATTATTTCGTAATTTTGCAAGAGGCTTCATTCGTGCCTTATATCTGATTATAAATCTTAGAAATACTGCATAAAATTCTACATACAAATTACCTCTGAAAAATAAACGGATAAGAAAATGGCAATTAAAACGACAAGAACAAGAACAGGCAGGGCAAGCAAACACAAAGAAAACGGTTTTGAACTTTCAGCCGATGCTGCGGGAACTCCGCCAGTCGATGACGCGGGAACGTCTCCACCGCCCGAAGTAATAAAAGTTGATGGTGCGGGAACTCCACAGCCCGAAATAATAAAAGAAGAGAAAAACGAAAAAGGTGAGAAAGGCGAAAAGGCAAATATTTCCGGTAATGGAGAAATATTGAATTTAGCCGGACTCAAGGAAATGTCCATTTCCGAATTAACGCAAATCGCGAAGGAGATGGATGTTGAAGGCGCGTCAGGAATGCGCAAACAAGAGCTTATCTTCAAAGTGCTCGCCGCGCAGACCGTAAAGAGCGGACTGATTTTTTCCGAAGGCGTGCTTGAAACTTTGCCTGACGGTTTCGGTTTTCTGCGCGCGCCGGAATACAATTACCTTCCCGGTCCCGACGATATTTACGTTTCACCTTCACAAATTCGCAAATTCGATCTGCGCACCGGCGACACCATTTCCGGTCAGATTCGCCCGCCGAAAGAAGGCGAACGCTACTTTGCATTGATAAAAGTCGAGGCGATCAACTTTGAAGCGCCCGAACATTCGCGCGAAAAAATATTTTTTGACAACTTGACGCCGCTTTACCCGGACGAACAGTTAAAGATGGAAACCGGCTTGCCCGATAATATTTCGGCACGCGTGATCGATCTGGTGACGCCGATCGGCAAAGGTCAACGCGCTTTGATTGTCGCGCCGCCGCGCACGGGTAAAACCGTTCTGCTGCAAACAATCGCCAACTCCGTCACGGAAAATCATCCGGAAGTTACTTTGATTGTTCTGCTGATTGACGAGCGACCCGAAGAAGTTACCGATATGCAGCGTTCGGTCAAGGGCGAAGTTATTTCTTCGACATTTGATGAACCGCCGACGCGCCACGTGCAGGTTGCCGATATGGTGATTGAAAAAGCCAAGCGTCTGGTTGAACACAAACGCGATGTCGTGATTCTGCTCGATTCGATTACACGTCTGGCGCGCGCCCATAACGCGGTTGTTCCGCCTTCCGGCAAAATTCTGTCGGGCGGTATTGATTCAAACGCGCTGCAGCGTCCGAAACGATTTTTCGGCGCGGCGCGCAATATCGAAGAAGGCGGCAGCTTAACGATTATCGCCACCGCTCTGATCGATACGGGTTCAAGAATGGACGACGTTATTTTTGAGGAATTTAAAGGCACCGGTAATTCGGAAATTCACCTGGACCGCCGTTTGTCGGACAAACGCCTGTTCCCGTCGATTGATTTACAGAGAAGCGGGACGCGCAAAGAAGAACTCCTTATTAACAAGGAAGACCTGGCAAGAATTTGGGTCATGCGCCGCGTTTTGAATCCGCTGTCGCCGGTCGAGCAAATGGAAGTTGTGCTTGAAAGATTAAGCAAAACAAAATTAAATTCGGAATTTCTTGCTTCGATGCAAACTTAGATTCTCTGAATAATTCAGTAGTTTTTAATAAACAATCAAAAGTGAATGAGTAGAAAGCAGTAACTTTCCGGAAACTGCTATTTACTATTCACTTTTTTCCTTTTACAATTCATTTTTTATGCGTGTTGCAATTCTTTCTGCGGAAGCAGTTCCATATTCAAAAACCGGCGGATTGGGTGATGTTGCCGGCGCGCTGCCGAAGGCTTTATGCCGGGTCGGCGTTGACGCGGTCTTAATCACGCCGCTTTATTTGCAGACAAGCGGCGAATATCTCTCGCATCTGTTGATCGATGATTTATGGCTTAACTGGGGCGGACATGATTTCCGCGCAAAGGTTTTTTACAGCGAAGCAAACGGCTCGCCGACATTTTTGATTGACGCGCCCGAATTTTTTCACCGTTCTTCGATCTACGGTTTTCGCGAAGACTACGAGCGGTTTGCTTTTTTTAATCACGCGGCGCTGGTTCTTTTGACGCGCATCGGCGCGCCGCCCGACATTGTCCACCTCAACGATTGGCACTGCGGTTTTGCGGCGGTGGAAATCGCTTCGAGAAGAAATCGCGGCGATGATTACTGGCGCCGGACAAAAACAGTTTTTTCGATTCACAATCTCGCGTATCAAGGCGCTTTCGGTACGGAAGAGCTCTGGAAACTCGGTTTCGGCAGCGAGTTCGAGCGCAACGCATTTCAATTTGACGGCGCGGCGTCGGCTCTCAAAGCGGGACTCGCCGTCTCCGATATGCTTTCAACTGTTTCAAGGCGTTACAGTTATGAAACTCAAACTGCGGAAAACGGTTATGGTTTAGATTGGCTGCTCAGGCAGCGCAGCGAAAAGTTTATCGGAATTACCAACGGCGTCGATTACGATGTGTGGAATCCGGCGACTGACCCGGAGCTTCCGGCACATTTTAACGCTTCTAATATGGAAGGCAAAAACCAGTGCAAACGCGAGCTTCTGCATACATTCTTTTTACCCGAAAATTTGGAACGTCCGATTTTTGCTAGTATTACGCGCCTCACACCGCAGAAAGGTTTTGAGCTGGTCGAGCAAGTGGCGGGCGAGATTTTGGCGAGCGGCGCGTATTTTATCGCGCTCGGTTCAGGTGCCAGCGAACACGAAGATTTTCTGCAGCGCTTGAGAAATTACGCGCCTGCCCAAGTCGGAATTTATAAAGGTTATAACGAATCTCTGGCGCACAAAATTGAAGCGGGCGCGGATATGTTTCTGATGCCCTCGCGCTTTGAGCCATGCGGTTTAAATCAAATGTACAGCCTGCGTTACGGAACAATTCCGATTGTCCGCGCCGTCGGCGGCTTAGATGATACGGTCGAAAATTTCGATAGCGTCAACGGCACGGGAAACGGTTTTAAGTTTAGGGAATTTCAAGCAGATAGGTTTCTTGAAAAGATTTATGAAGCGATGTTTGCTTACGCCGAGCCTGAAACGTGGCGGCAAATCCAGTGGAACGCAATGAACGTCGATAATTCGTGGGAAAACGCCGCGCGGAAGTATGTGGCGCTTTATCAAATGACAAAACAGTAAAAGTGGTAAGCTTCTTTAGTGGCAAGTGGAATGCAAAATACTTACCACTTACCACTTACCGTTTACCGCTATATCCGAATGTTAAAAAATATAATTAAAAAATTACTACCGCCGTCGATTTTGCAGTGGCGGAGCCGGAAAATAGCGGTTCGTGAACAAGAAAAATTCGCTGACAAAACAGTCGCGGATACATTCGGTGAGATTTACGAAAAAAATGTCTGGGGCGGCGAGAAAGGTGAATTTTATTCAGGCGCTGGCTCGACGGAAAAGTATGCAGCAAAATACGCGGAAACTGTCAAAAAGTTTATTGCGGATAAAAAAATCAAGAAAGTTGTTGATTTAGGCTGTGGCGATTTTCGCGTCGCGGCGAAATTTGTTTCCGGTGACTTTCATTACACCGGTTGCGATGTCGTATTTTCTCTCATTAAACATCTTAACGAACAACACAAAAGCGAGACGGTAGAGTTTCGGTGCGTCAACATTGTCGAAGACGATTTGCCGGATGGCGATTTATGTTTGGTTCGGCAGGTTTTGCAGCACCTTTCAAATGCGGAAATTTCAAAGGTTTTAGAAAATGCACGCAAATATAAATATTTAATCGTTACTGAGCATTATCCGAATCCGGTAATAAAGATGAAACCGAATCTTGATATTCCGCACGGTCCCACCGTCCGTCTGCAGTATGATTCGGCGGTGGTTTTAGACAAACCGCCTTTTAATTTGAAAAACACACAGCTTCTTCTGGATGTCGAAGCGGAAGAAGAAACCAGAATAAAAACTTTTTTAGTGAGCAGAGAGCGGTAAGCTGTGGGCAGTGAGCAGAAAAATGCTACTGCTTCGCACTACTGATTGCTGACTGCTGACTGCTGGAAATATGATAATTGTAATTATCGGCGCGCAATGGGGCGACGAAGGAAAAGGAAAAATTGTTGACCTGCTGGCTGACCGCTTTGATATTGTGGCGCGTTACCAGGGCGGACACAACGCCGGACATTCGGTTTATGTCGGGGAAAAAGCGTTTGTGCTGCGCCTTCTTCCATCAGGGATTATTCACGAAGATAAAACGTGTGTTCTTGGCAACGGAATGGTGATTGACCCGAAAGCGTTTTTTGAAGAAATTGACCAGATGCAGGAGAAAGGAATTTCGATTACGCCGGAACGCCTGAAGGTTTCGAGCCGGGCGCATTTGATTATGCCGTATCACCGCGCGCTTGATCATACATCGGAAGAGCGTCTGGGTAATGAAAAAATCGGCACGACTTTAAGAGGAATCGGTCCCGCCTACGAAGATAAAGTGGGGCGGCGCGGCATTCGCGTGTCGGATGCGCTTTCCCCAGAAGTCTTAAAAATGCGAATCGAGCGAAATTTAGAAGAAGCAAATCGGATAATTGTTCTCTACGGACAACCGCCGCTGCGTGCCGATGAAATTTTCAGCGAAATTTCTCCGCTGGTTGAAAGGCTGCGCCCGTTTGTTTGTGAAACTTCGCACTTTTTAGCCGAAGCCAAAAAACAAAACAAAAAAATTCTGCTCGAAGGCGCGCAGGCAACGCTGCTCGACGTTGACCACGGAACTTATCCGTATGTTACTTCTTCAAATCCGACGGCGGGCGGCGCGTCGGTCGGCGCGGGAATTCCGCCGCATCACATCTCAGGCGTTTTGGGAATTGTCAGAACTTACGCAACGCGCGTGGGCGAAGGACCTTTTCCGACTGAAATGCTTGAAAGGGAAGAAGATACGGCTAATCTGATTCGCCAGCGCGGCAACGAATACGGGTCGGTAACAAAGCGCCCGCGTCGTTGCGGTTGGTTTGATGCCGTCGCGACGCGCTACGCCGCCGAACTCAATGGTTTTGATTCGATTGCTTTAACAAAGCTTGATGTGCTTGACGCTTTGGACGAAATAAAAGTTTGCGTCGGTTATACAATCAATGGAATGCGGGTTGATACATTTCCGGCGGTATCGCAGGATTTGGCGTTGATTGAGCCGATTTATGAAACTCTAAAAGGTTGGAAATCGGAAACCGTCGGTATTACAAAGCTTGAAGATTTGCCGCCAAACGCACGCGAGTATGTTGAATTTCTGTCAAGCTCGATCGGCGTAGAAATCGGTTTGATCTCGATTGGACCGGAACGTGACCAGACAATTATACTACAGGATTCGGTAATGGAAAGTTGGTTCAAAAGTTAAGCAGTACGGGAATTATTTCTACATTCAACTTGCCAACTCCTTTTTCGATATGTAAAATCATAAGTTCGGTCGGAAGTGAAAATTCTTACCTAAAGTGTGGTCCGATAGCTCAGTCGGTAGAGCAAATGGCTTTTAACCATTGGGTCGAAGGTTCGAGTCCTTCTCGGATCACCATTATTTTCAATAAGATAGGGCAACCGTTTTGGTTGCCCTATTCCTGTTTGAGTGAAGGCAAAATCAGATAACGCATTTTTCAGAAAAACATCGTTTTCATTTTACCGGATCGCATAACAAATCATTGTGAGCGAGGCGATCCGATTCTGCCCGTAAACTTTACTTTTCAAGATTTTGTTTTTGAATCAGTATCGGATCTCCAAATCCCAGTTCTTTCAGACGCGGCAGCTGAGTTTTGGCATCTCCGACGACAAGCAAAATCATTTTATCGGTATTGAGATATTTTTGTGACAAATTTTTAATTTGCTCAACAGTCATGCTTTTGACGATTTGTTCTCTGCCTTTCACATAATCGTATTTCCAACCGTATTTACTGATATTTTCAAGCATATTCAGTTTCGCGCCCGCAGTTTCAAAAGCTCTCGCGTTGCTTTTAATCAAAAAGCCTTTAGTGGTTTCCAGGTCTTTTTCCGAGTAGTTTTTCGGGTAATCCTGCAAAATGTTTTTAATCAATTGAGCTGATTCTAAAGTTACGTTGCTTCTAACACCGCTCGAAATCGTAAATTCACCGGGGCTTTTTGTGCCGGAGAAGCCCGAACCGATACCGTATGTGTAACCTTTGCCTTCGCGCAATTGCTGGGTTAGCTGTGACGCGAATCCGCCTCCGCCGAGTATATAGTTCATAATCGTTGCCGGATAAAAGTCTTTATCGGTGACGGCTAACGCGGGATACCCAAAACGTATAACGGACTGTTTCGCATCGGGAACATCATAGAAATAGATTTGCGATTTTGTCGGCGGCGGCGTTTTATACTCGGGAATCTCAACTTTTTTACTTTTCCAGTTTTTATTGATGCCGTTTAAGGAACTTGTAATTTTGGTCTTATCCAAGGCTCCGACGACGTGCATCCGGGCGACGGAAGGCGATACGCTTTTATTGTAGAAAGCCTTTAAATCATCGAGAGTGATTGAATTGACCGATTCGATTGTTCCTAAAATATTTCGGGAACGGATATTATCTTTTCCGTAAATCAACAAACTGAAATTATTTTGAGCGATGGCATTGGGATTGGCTTCTTGCTGACGGATTTGGCTGATCGTACTTTGTTTTATCAAATCAAATTCTTTTGCATCCCAGCGTGGTTCCAGCAAAATCTCTTCAACCAAAGCCAAAGTAGCCCCATAATTTCTAGCCAGTGTATTAACCACGATTCTCACATCTTCCGTTCTGGCAAAGACGTTAATCGTAGCTCCCAATTGTTGAATCGCTTCTTCGAGTTCCTGCGGAGTTTTCTTCTGCGTTCCCTGCGTCATCATCCGCGCCATCAAATTTGAAACGCCGACTTTATTGATGTTTTCAAGAAGCTGCCCGCCGTCAATGAGAATTTCAAACCCAACGAGCGGAACTTCCGCGTTTTCGATGCCGTAAACCCGCAAGCCATTGGAAAGTTTATTTTCCCAGATGGCAGGAATTTTGACTTCGGGCGCAGAGCCGTATGGCGGCTCAACTGTTCTGTCAAAAGTTGAAGGCGTGCGTTCATAAGTTGCAGTAACTGTCGGATCAACCGTTTCTTCCGCGCCCTGAACTATTTTTTCTTCTACCACTTCAGCTTTCTTTGCACCTTCAAGCGCTAATGCCAATTTGCCTTTCGGCACAAAACTGGTCGCTGCAAAATTTTTATTCTTGATGTATTTTTGATAAACGCGCGTGACATCCGCCGGCGTTACGGCAAGAATATTTTTAATATCCTTCTCGATAAAACCGGGGTCGCCGGCAAAAATATTGTATTGAGCGAGTTGAACTCCTTTACCCAGAACGCTCGAGAGGGAATTATAAAACTGTGTTTCCTGCCCGGCTTTAATGCGGCTCAGGTCTTTTTCCGAAATGCCCTCTTTTTCAAATCTGGCGAAAGCCTCATCTATAGCTTTTGACACTTCATCGAGGTCTTTATCGGCAAAGGCGCGCACGGATAAATGCATTTGTCCTGCCAATTCACCAAGACGATTGAACATGGAAACATCGGAAGTGAGTTTTTTACCTTCCACCAGAACCTGATAAAAAGGCGCTTTTTTGCCTTCCGAAAGATATTCCGCCAAGACTCCCAGCGGGTAAGAGTCAGGATGGTATCCTTCTACTGTTGCCCACGCCATAGTCAGTTCCGGCAATCTTGCGAAATTATCTTCGTGATAAAGTCTGATCGTCTCTTTAACCGTTCCCGGTCTTTTCGGGAGCGGCTTAACATCTTCGCCTCTTTTTATTTCGCTAAAGTATTTTTCAACCCATTTCCTGGCTTGCGCTTTATCAAAATCACCCGCTACAACGAGCGTCACGTTGTTCGGAACATACCAACGCCGGAAAAATCCTTTAACGTCCGCAAGCTGAGCATTCTGCAAATCATCAAGCGAGCCGATGACCTGCCAGTTATAAGGATGGTCTTCTGGATAGAGATTTTTATCAATGACATAAGACGTATGACCATACGGATTATTATCCACGCTTTGACGCTTCTCGTTTTTGACAACCTGCTTTTCCTTCGCTAAAACAGGCTCGGTCATGGTATTGATAAACCAACCGAGCTTATCTGCTTCTGCCCAGAGCATTTTTTCAAGCGCGTCTTTCGGCACGGTTTGAAGATAATTAGTGCGGTCTTTGTTTGTCGAACCGTTTGCTCCCGAACCGCCGATTCTGGCTGTCATTTTATCAAGTCCGCCCTTGCCCAGGTTTTCCGATTCGAGAAACAACAGATGCTCAAAAAGATGTGCAAATCCTGTCCGTCTCGCCTTCTCACGCGCGGAACCAACGTGAGCGGTCAATGAAACAGCCACGACCGGATCAGAACGATCGACGTGAAAAATCACCTGTAAGCCGTTGTCCAAAGTAAATTTTTCGTAATCGACCTTGAATATTGGTTTTTCAGCAGTTTTCTGAGCAGAAACGGAAATTAGAGAAAACAATAGACAAATAACAATATGAAGATGAAATTTTGTAATTTTCATAATTATTTTAAGGCTAGCAAACAAAAAGCAGCGCTATTCCAAAATCAATAAACAAATTCTCCTAATTGATGTTACTACGAATATTCTTTAATCTTAGATTTCAAACATTAAATAACCCAAGTTGCCAGTTGCCAAATTTGCGAAAGATTTCACCGCAGAGACGCTGAGTAAAGCGCAGAGATTCGCAGAGATTTTCAAGTTTTCTCGGCGTCTCTGCGGTGAAAAATTCTAACTGGCAACTTAGGTTAAATAGTAAATATAGCTCGAGATAGATTTTCTTATCAAAACATAAGCATCAAAAATAAACCATTCGTAATCGTTGGTTACAACAAGATTTTTCAATTCTGAATTGTCAATTTCCGCATTTAGCCGAATATAATTTTCTAGCTCGCGTAGAAACTCATTTTTATAAATGCATTTCTACACGAGCTAGAAAACAATTGAGTAGTAGAAGACTCTTCAGGCGTTAAGCCGCGCCTGACGGTTACCAGTTAGCGAGTTTGGTGCCACGCGTTTTTATGACCGACATTTACTTTATCCACAATTATTTATAGGGTCTTAGCAGCTTAAGATGAAAAATCGGAAGTTGGTTGAATGTTAACCAGTGTGGAAATTATCAACACGAGGGGAGAAAAGGATAGGATTTTTTTACCTGCTTGTATTAGTATTTGTCCACTGCGCGGGGTTTGCGAGGAAAAGCTAAGGAATA
>JALZOH010000231.1 GCA_030857305.1 Acidobacteriota bacterium | reverse complement strand
CCGCCGACAAATAACGCCGGTCCGGTGCTTCTCGCCGGATTTACCGAAGTGTTTGTTACGGGAATGCTTATCAGATGAATCAGCGTTAAACCGAGTCCGATGGCAATCGGGGCGAAACCCTTCGGGGCGCGATTGTGCGTCGAGCCGAGGATGATTATCAAGAAGAAGAACGTCATCACGACTTCCGTTACCAGACAGGCAACAAGGGCGTATTTGCCCGGCGAATTATCGCCGAAGCCGTTAGAAGCAAATCCGCCCGCCGTGCTGAATCCGGCTTTTCCGCTGGCGATGACATATAAAATCCCGGCTCCGACAATCGCTCCAATAACTTGCGCGACGATATACGGCAAAATCTCGGAGGCGGGAAATCTTTTTCCAGCCCACAGTCCGACGGTTACCGCCGGGTTGAAATGCGCGCCGGAAATATGTCCGACGGCGTAAGCCATCGTCAAAACGGTTAAGCCGAAAGCCAGAGAAACGCCGTGCAGTCCGATACCGACATCGGGAAACGCCGCTGCCAAAACCGCGCTTCCGCAGCCGCCTAAAACCAACCACAAAGTTCCGATAAATTCTGCCGATAATCTCTTAATCATAGTAAATCTCCTTTTTATTTTGTCTTCAGAAGGTCACGGATTTCCGCCAGCAAAACTTCTTCGCCGGTCGGGGGGGTCGGCGCGGCTTGAAAAGTGTTAAATAATCTGAGCGCGTAACGCGCCAGCGCAAACATCACCAGAGCCACAATTAAAAATGTAATGACATCATTGATAAATTGCCCGTACATTATCATCGGCTGTTTTGCCGTCTGCGCCGCTGCAATTTGTTCCGGCGTGGCAACAGGCATTTCGCCTAAGTTAATAACTTTATCTTTGAAATCAATGCCGCCGGTCAAAAAACCGATAATCGGCATAATAATTCCGTCGGTAATGTTTTGACTATCGCTCCGAAAGCCGCGCCCATAATGACCGCAATCGCCAAATCAAGAATGTTTCCGCGTGCGATAAACGCCTTAAAATCATTTAACATAAATTCTGAATTCTCCTGTCTGATTTTGTCTCAACTTTCGCTGTTTGATTGTTCTGCGACAGTCAATTTTTGATAAATTTCTTTATTCAGCGTCCGAAAACGAAGAACGAAATATCCAAACGACAATCCAATCAACAGGGCGGCTAGACCGAGTAAAACGTCGCCCGTCGTGTGCTTCGTGTCGAGTGTGATAATTTTATTGCACAGCGCAATAACGACAACTTCAATGACCATTTCCGGTTTAATTTTATCTTTGACAAGAAACATCTTCAATATTTTAAGAAGCTCCAGACCGATTAAAATAATTAGAACTAAACCGAAACCCTCAAAAATCTTTGAAATATCGAGCAGTAAAAACGGCGGCGCAAAAAATTCCAGTTATCATTACGCGACCCCGAGTTCAATCGTTATTAAAACCATCGCCAGCAGCAGCATTATCAACGCGCGGATAATATATTTTTCAACCCATTCGACGTTTTTAACGGAGCTCGATACTCACAACTCAGACACCATTTTCAACGCTTGGCTTTAACAAATTTCATCGTGCCGGAATCGGCAGCTAAATCAATAGACCTCTTGCGAAATTAAAATAAAGATGACACAAAGTAAGTCAAAGGAGTAAATCCAGATGACCTACGAAGATGTCAGAAACTTGAAATCCGGTGATTTCAAACGCTTGTGCGGAGTCACCACTGAAACTTTTGCTCGGATACAAACTCCGGTTTCATTAACCAATTTTGCCCGTCGCGTTTGATATTGAAAGAAACCGTGTTTGTTTTCGACGGACAACAGAGCGGATCATTTTCTTTATAACGGGCATATTCGGCAATCACATCAGTTTCCGAGAGCAGTCTGATGTTGATAAGCGAACCGTCGGTGCGCGAATCCATCGGTCCGGGCGACATTGTTCCGGCAACCCGATTACCGACAAAAACATAAGTTTGAAATCCGAGCGGGCGACACATCCCGTCGAAACTCGTAGCGGCGGTAACGGCAGTCGTCTTGCCGAAAACCTGCGCGTCGCCGACGAGCGTCCAATTGTATTTAGTCAAAAGGCTGTCCACCGGAAGCGTTGCCGGACGTATGCTGCCGCGGCAGCGCGTTAATTCGGCTTGCGCTATTTTCTCGGTTTGCAAAATCGCGCGGCTTCGCTCATTCCAACTGGGCAGCGGTTTGGCATCGAGCCAATTATATTTCGACTGTGCGGCGGCATAGACGCTAATTGAAAAAATAAATGCAAAAGCGGCACACAATAATTTGATTGATTGATTATTCATAATTTCACCGGTAAATTCTTTTTATTTATTACTCCGTCCGTGCTGGAAACGGCTGCGCGGGCGAGTTTTTTCAGAACGATTACGAACTGCGAACATGGCACAAAATTCGACAATAATTTCCCCACATTCTTAATTAATAAACTCGACCGTCTTTTTTAGCGCGGTCGTTTCGGCGGTGTTCCTTTGTAAACCTTGAATTTCCGGTGAATCGCTTTCAAAGATTTTACTTCACCGTAAATTTTATTTTGAAACTGCCGCTCCAAGCGTCCGCTTTTGCACACTCGGTAACTTCAATACGGTAATCACCCGCTGCTGTGTTTTCAATCGTTTTGTTGTTGTTGCAGTTAGCTTCGGCGTCCGTTACGTCTTCGCCCGAAGGATTCGTAATGCCGAATGTAACGTAATGGTTACTATTATCAGGTATCAATTGTTCGACACTCAGTGTTTGTCCCATTTTGACGCGAATCACGAAAACAACGGCTTTGCTTTTGTAACTCTGCAAATTTCCAGTTGCAATAGCTGTGGTCGCGCCTTTGGCAAATTTGACGCGCACAGCTTTTTGTCCGAAAGACGACATCGGAATAGCGAGCAAAACGAACGTGATTAAAATTAAAAATTGTTTTTTCATAAGATTACTTTTTGGAGTTTTAGTGGCGCGACTAACGCCCCTTGTCTGTTAACTTTGAACAAACCATGTTTTAACTGATTCTTGGAAAGCCGTAAGCGACGAACTCGGCTTGCGCTCTAATTTTGACGAACAGCAATAATTTTATATCCACAATTATTTTTGTTGCTGAACTTTGAGCCGCTATAAGCCAAAGGCTAATGTCCGTTAACGTTAGCCTTCAAGTTCCAGCACTTTTCGTTTGGTAATTGACCTGCTGCAACTTACAAATGCTTGATAAAATGCGCGACCTTACGCCCGCCTTCCTCGGTATAGTGGACGATTGCTTTTGCGCCTTCTTTGGCTAACTCAATTTTATTTATGAGATCGGTGGTGATAGCCGTCGGCATACCCGTCCGCGAAGTCGCTTTCGTATTGAGCGGTGTAGTGATTGTTGTGCGACTCGTAATTCGGCGGTATACCCTGATCCCAATCCTGCCCACCGTAGCGGTAACCTTGGTCGTAAGTATCACTTTTCTCCGGGTCCACCTTTCCACCTTGGTTGTTATTACTTCCACCACCGCCGAAAATCGGACCGATTCTACCCCCATTGCCGCCTCCGCCGCCACTTCTGCCGTATTTAAACGACGCGCGGCATCCGCGATCCACCCAAATTCCCTGATAGTCATAGCCCCAACTGTAATCCAGCCCGCAAACAGCATTGGAGAGTTGATTTGTGATTCTAACTATATTTTGCGTGTTTGCTCGACAATACTGATATTGCCCATTGATACTCTCGCAAGTAATATCTCCGCTTTGCGCTGCTACTGTTAACGGCATCAATACTGTTAAACAGGCGATCAGTAGGGCGGCAGTCCAATTGTAAATTTTACTCATATTTGCTCCTCTCAATTTTCTATTTTTAATTTTAAAATGCCTTTCTTTTGAATGCTCAATCAAAGGCTTTCCATCCATTTAAAAGAATCAAACCAATGTTTGCGCCTTCTCTCTAAATACCCGTTGACCGTCCGCTCCTGTATCCAAGAGTTTAAGAAGTTTATAAAGTCCGGATCGCCGCGACGTACGGCAAAAGCCGCCGGGTAACTAGCTAGAGGTTTTAAAGGAGTTGTTACGACTCCCGGAAAACTCCTGGCGACCGCTTCCGGTCTGGGAGCGTCCGAAATAGCGGCGTTAATTTTATTTTCAGTTAAATCTTGAAAAAGCGCGCTGTCTTCCTCGTAGTGTTTGATCTTAGCGTTCGGAAAAGTAAGCGAGCCGATTTCTTCAGCCGTAGTTCCTTCAACTACGCCGATGGTAATCCCCTTTTTGTTAAATGACTCCACCGTATTGAAACCCTTCGACATTTTCTCATTAGCGGCAAGCGTCAAGTTTGTCACGTTATACGGCGCGCTGAAATTGACCTTTAGTGCGCGTTCGGCGGTGATTGAGAGACCGGAGATAATAATGTCAAATCTTTCCGCCAGCAGGTCGGAAATTAGATAATCAAAATGCACCGGATAGAATTCAACCTCGACACTTAGGTCGCGCGCCATCTTCTTCGCCACATCAATTTCGAAACCAACCAGGTTATTGGTTTTGTCATTTTTGTCATGAAACGCCCAAGGGGCAATTTTCGCCACTCCGACGCGCAGTTTGCCGCTTTTTTTAATCTCTGCCAGCGTGTCAACATTGCTCCGCGGAGCAACCACCATAGTTGATGGCTGCGGTGGTTGTTTTTGTTGGGCGAGCACAGCGGAAACGCAAAAAACTAGAATTGTCTGAATCAACAAAACATTGCGTAACCGTGCGAAATAGTTTCGATTAATCATAATTTTTATTCCTCAAATTCGTTTTATTTAATTTTATTCCTCAAATTCGTTTTATTCAGTAAGTAGAATGAATTATCACTCACGACGCTAACTCAATTTTATTTATGACTTCGGTGGTGATAGCCGTCGGAATAGCCGCTCGCGAAATCGCTTTCG
>JALZOH010000230.1 GCA_030857305.1 Acidobacteriota bacterium | reverse complement strand
CCTGCTTGTCATAGCGACGCCATTAACTTCCAAATATGAATCGGGAAAGAACGCGACGCGTAAGGGTTTGTTCACAAACTTAAATTCTAAAAAGTAAAAAGGAAAATGGTTAAAGATATTTTTCTTTCTCCATTATCCCTTTTTATTAAGATGTTTACAGGTCAAAATGCAGTTTACGTGGATGCTTGTTCAGCCGCCAAAATCGCCGCAATCTCCTGTAAATCGGGAACTTCAAATTTTGTCTTCGAGATGTCCTTCGGCACAATATCCTGCCGCTTCATCGCCAAACGAAACGCGGGGCGCGCCTTCGGACTGCCAAATACGCCGAGCGTCCAAACTGCCCACTGCAGCCACAGAGGACCGCCGTAAGTCCAATGAACTGACAGCTTTCTCGTTCCGTGTCCGTCGCCGGTGTCAAAATAAACGCGGTCGAACCATTTTTTTCGACCTTCGGGAAATTTCGGATAATATTTTAAGATTTCGGCAAACGATTGGAGTTGGCGCGAATGAAGCGGCTCGCGGTATTCAGGCATCATCACGACTTCGCTTCTTTTATCGACGCGGATTTCTTCGGCAAATTCGGCAAATGTTTTAGCATTCGTTAAATTGAGAACCGTATTCGGCTTGCAGCCGTGACGGTCGCCGCCCGTGACAATCGGGTACCCCAGCGCTTCAGCCATTTCGATCACCCGTTTGTTTTCCGACCACTTACGAAAACCGTTGACCTCAAGCGCATGAATCCATTTGCCGTGTTCCTTTAAGAATCTTTTTAGCAGAATGGCATGTTTCTGTTTGCCGACCATTTCAATGTCCCAAATCGGATGATTAAGAACGATCAGCACTTCGGGAAGCGCGTTGAGCATCCTGAATGTTTCGTGTAGTTTTTCCGTTGTCTGACTTTCTTCGTTGAAAGTAAAATCAAGCAGCGTTTTAGTCAGTTCAACCGCCTGGTCTTTAGGCAAATTGTGAACGCCGACGTGAAAAAATCCAAACTCAAAGGGAACCGTCCATTCAAGCGAAATCGGCGCCGTCTCGTTCGGCGTCTTTTCGTTAAGTTCAAGGTTAGCGTCAATACTATCGTGATCGCTGATGGAAGTTATCGCATCAAGCCCGGTATTATTAATTTGTTCCTTTTCGGAGTTAAAAACTTCTTGTGCCGTCAGCGGCGGTGACCAGTAGCCGTTGGAAAAATCCGGAAATTTTCCTTCGCGCTCATAATATTTGATGCGTTCCTTATTCCAAAAATAAGAAATAACCGGTAGTTTGTCGGCATAGTGCGGAACAAATTCGAGCATTTCTTTTGAATGCTGCGTATGACAATGGAGAGAAACTCCCGTTTTGGCTTCTCGGCTCAAGTTTTTGGGCTGATGCAGGATATGTAATCGCGTTTTTTTAAAGTTCATTCAATCTCCGCCCGTCCCCTAAAGTTTGCCTTAACTAAATCAATAAAAGTATCAAATAGTCTATACAAAGTAAATTCGTCAGATGTTTAATTTATGTAAACTGTTGCTTCTATTCGTGTTGGTAGCTTAAAGCAAAAATAGACAAAATATTTTATGACTCCAGCGCTTTGTAATTGAATTGTTTGTATCAACCTTCTTGCTCTTGTATTCTACCTCAATGGTAAGAGCAACCAAACAACTTCGGCTTTTCGACGACGGACTTGGTTCTTCGACAACTCTTTTTCAGTACGGTCAATCGCGAGCCCAAACGCAGACGCCCGCATTCTCGACTGGCTGCGTCAACAAAAGTGAGTTTTTGCATTTTCGATATAATTTTTCAGGTAAGTTTGAAATGCTTTAACCTGTACTAAAAGTTTTTCGTGTTCCCTAATTTTTGAAAAATACTCCAAATAAAAAGGGGCGGGGACAACACCCGCCTCTAGAATTATAATTTAGTATTGAAATTATTCGGCTTTCGACGCGGCTTTCACCGTTTCATTTTCCGTTTTGTCCGGCGCGGCGCGAAAGGCTTCTTTCACTCTCGTTTCCTCGAAAGTCTTATCAGCTGCTTCCGGGCGCGGCGATGCCAAGCCTAATTCGGGCGAGCGCCACAGATTTGAAACAAGAAGCTCGCGGATAAACGTCATTTCTTTCGGCAGACGGTCGTAGAGTTTGAAAAACAAATCGTCGTGCGAGGCGATTTCTTTAAGCCATAAATCGCGGTCAAGGCTCATTACTCGTTCAAAATCTTCGCGCGTGAAATCTTCCATTCCGCGCCAATCCATATCTTCGTAGCGCGGCACCCAGCCGAGAGGCGTTTCGACGCCAATTGATTTGCCGCGGGCGCGTTCGACAATCCATTTGAGGACGCGCATATTTTCACCGAAACCGTTCCAGAGGAATTTGCCGTCTTCGCCTTTTCTGAACCAGTTGACGGAAAAGATGCGTGGCGGTTCGGGAATCTGCCGACCGAAATCGAGCCAGTGCGCGAAATAATCGCCCATGTGATAGCCGCAGAAGGGAAGCATCGCGAACGGATCGCGGCGGACTTCGCCGATGTTGCCGAAAGCGGCGGCGGTCATTTCCGAACCCATCGTTGCCGCCATATAAACGCCGAAAGCCCAATTGAAGGATTGCTGAATCAATGGTACAACGGAGTTTCTTCTGCCGCCGAAGATAAACGCGGAAACGGGAACGCCTTTCGGGTTGTCGAAATTTTCGTCAATCACCGGACATTGAATACTCGGGGCGGTAAAGCGTGAATTTGGATGCGCGGCTTTTTTATCCGAGTCCGGCGTCCAATCGTTGCCCTGCCAGTCAATCGCGTGCGCGGGCGGTTCGCCGTCCATTCCTTCCCACCAAATGTCGCCATCATCAGTTAGAGCGACGTTGGTGAAAATTGTGTTTTCCTTGATCGTTTCCATCGCGTTTGGATTGGTCGCGTAATTTGTTCCGGGAGCGACGCCGAAGAAACCTGCTTCCGGGTTGATGGCGTGAAGTTTTCCGTTTTCGTCCGGTTTAATCCAGGCGATGTCGTCGCCGACGGTTGTCACTTCCCAGCCTTCTTCCTGAAACGGTTTCGGAGGAATAAGCATTGCGAAATTCGTTTTCCCGCAAGCTGAAGGGAAAGCGGCGCAAACATAATCTTTTTGACCGTCGGGCGATTTGACGCCGACGATTAACATGTGTTCGGCAAGCCAGCCTTGCTCGCGTCCGAGTGTTGAAGCGATACGAAGGGCGAGACATTTTTTGCCCAAAAGAGCGTTGCCGCCATAGCCGGAACCGTAACTCCAAATTAAGCGTTCTTCGGGAAAATGGACGATGTATTTATCTTTCGGGTCTGGACTGCAAGGCCACTCGACATCTTGTTGACCCTCTTCAAGAGGCATTCCGACCGAATGCAGACAGTGAACAAATTCGCCGTCGCCGAGCGCTTCGAGCGCCTGTTTACCCATTCTGGTCATCAATTTCATATTGACGACGACATAAGGAGAATCGGTAATCTGAACGCCGAATTGCGAAATCGGCGACCCGATTGGACCCATGCAAAACGGAATAACATACATTGTCCGACCGCGCATTGAGCCGTCGAAATGCGGCGTTAAAGTCGCTTTCATTTCCTGCGGCTGCATCCAGTTATTCGTCGGTCCGGCGTCGCCTTTGCTGCGCGAGCAGATATATGTTCGATCTTCGACGCGAGCCACGTCAGACGGATGTGATCTTGCAAGGAACGAGTTCGGACGCTTCTCGGGATTGAGCCGAACGAAAGTTCCGACTTCGACCATTTCTTCACACAAACGGTCGTATTCCTCCTGCGAGCCGTCGCATAAAACTACATTATTCGGCTTACACAATTCCGCCATTACACCAACCCAACGACGTAATTCCGGGTTCGTAATATCCGCCGGAACGGTTGTCTGACTGGACTCTTTTTGTAAATTCGGTTCCATTAACTTTCTCCAATAAATTTTTATTGTAAACGTTGAATAACGTTCCGTTGTCGATTTGATTCGGCTAGTTTACCACGTAGGTTTAGAAAAAGAAAAGAATAACGTAGTGGTAAACGGTAACTGGTAAGTGGTAAGTAAAAAGCCGAAAACTTACCACTTACCGTTTACCACTACTTCCGTTTCAGCGTATGGAAAACGACTGCGCCAAGAATAATTGCGCCGCCCAAAATTGCCCAGACGCTCGGGCGTTCACCGACGAATAAAAATACCCAAACCGGGTTGAGAAGTGGTTCGATAAAACCGATAATACTGGCATCCAAAGAGCGCACACCATTTGCAATTCCGTTGGTAAATAAAACGTATGCGATGCCGATTTGAAAAATGCCGAGAAAGAGAATAGCCAAAATGTCGTTTGAATTTATGTGCTCAGGCGGATTATTGAAAATAAACGGAAGCATCAACAGAACAATTATAATATTGCCGTAAAAAACCGAAAGCGCCGGATTTTTTTTGAGTGATTTCGGATGGCGCAAAAGCACAAAATAAATTCCAAAGAACAAACCTGAAACGAGTGCGGCGATGTTTCCCCAAAAAACATCGGCGGCTAATTTATTCCGGTCATTTTGCGGCTCAAGAAAAAACAAACTCATTCCGGCGAGACAGACAAATACTGTGATTAAATCAGTGAACCGAAATTTCTCCTTCAGAATAAACGGCGCGAGAATCAAAATATACACCGGCGCTGTATATTGCAAAAAGATTGCGTTTGCCGCCGTCGTGTTCTTGTTGGCATATACAAAACAGGTCAGAGTTCCGGCGTAAAGAAAAGAACTCAAAAGCGTAAAACCATCAATCCGCAAACCTTTTCGATATGTAAAAACGGCAACCGTGATGGCGGCAAGCAAGGAGCGTCCGAGATTGACGGCAAATGCGTCGAGAGTTGTAAGCTTGATAAACAGCCCGCCCGTACTCCATAAAAGAACCGCCAACAGTACGAA
>JALZOH010000229.1 GCA_030857305.1 Acidobacteriota bacterium | reverse complement strand
ACATCCGTGAGCGCAAGATTTTCTTCACTTTTGCCCAAAACTTCAAAACGGTTTTCGTCGAATGTGAAATTGATTGTGGATTTTCCGTAGCCGAGATTTATTGTGGGCATAAAAAAAATTTCCCGCAAAGGCGCAAAGGAAGCAAAGGATATGGAAAATTAGTTTGTCAAAATCTTGAACTTTTAACCTTAAACTTTGAACTTTAGATGTTTGGGGCAGGCTCAAAACAGTTCGCACTCGAAAAGCATTCGTGAGGATTTCCGGCTTGAGATGTTTCCATCTGAATCGTTAGATGGTCAATTCCGAATTCATCGTGCAACTTAGTTCTGATTTCACGCAAAAGTGCGGCTTGCACGACATTTTCACGATGAACAATGTGGACGCTCAGGGCTTCCATTCCCGAAGTAATTGTCCAGACGTGTAGGTCGTGAACATTCTCAACATTTTTGGTCTGCAAAATTGTCTGTTCAACTGCCGTTAAGTTGATATGGGAGGGCGTGCCTTCGAGCAGCACGTTGACCGATTCACGAATTAAACGCCACGCCCCGAAAATAATAATTAAGCTGATTAAAACACTGCCGACCGCGTCTGCCCAGAGCCATCCGAAAAAGGTAATCGCAACACCGGCTGCAATTGCCGTCACCGAACCGAGCGCGTCACCGACGACGTGCAGAAACGCACCCCGCATATTGAGGTCGTGTTGGTGACCGGAATGAAGCAGCCACGCGGCAAACAGATTGACGAGGAGTCCGCCCGAAGCAATCAAAATTAACTCGAAACCTTTGACCTCCGGCGGCGTGCTCCAGCGCTCAACCGCTTCATAAATCACCCACAGACAAATCAAAACCAGCGCGATGCCGTTGACAAAGGCGGCGAGAATCTCCAGGCGATAATAACCGTAAGTTTTACCGGAAGTTGCGGGGCGCGCCGCAAACCAGATTGCCGCCAGCGTGAGCGTCAAAGCTCCGACATCGGTCAGCATATGTCCGGCATCGGCAAGCAGCGCAAGCGAATTGGTCAGCCAGCCGCCAAAGGCTTCGGCAAACATATAAACCGCTGTTAAGCCGAGCGCGATTTTGAGTCGCGTCATGCTGCGCGTGTCCCGCCTTTCATTAGAATGTGTGTGATGCGTTCCGATATTTTTACCTTAACCTTAAATTTTGAATTTAATTTTCTTCCACATTTTCTTCTTTGTGCTTTGGTGGATAAATTAAAGACAAAACAACAGAAATAACTAACGCGCCGGCGACAATTCCAAGCGATATGAAAGTTACGCTCTGGTTGAAGTCGCCTTTGACGTAACCGTGCAGAAAATGCGACAACGCGGATTCACTGCCTTCTCCCAAACCCAATATTACACCTTCCGCAAGGAGCGGCAAAAGCATTTTCACACCGATAAATGTTAGCACAAACGCCAAACCGTATTTGAGAAAATGAAATTTCTCCGCCATATCAACAAGCAGGAAAAAGAATGTCCGCAAACCTAAGATAGCGAAAATATTTGAAGTATAAACGATAAAGCGGTCGGTCGTAATGCCTAAGATTGCCGGAATCGAATCGACCGCAAACACCAAATCAACTACATTAATCACAATTAAGACCAGAAGGAGCAAAGTTCCGGTTCGTTTTCCGTCTTTAACGACAAAAAACTTTTCGCCGTCGTAATGTTTTGAGATGCGTATAAAACGGGTTGTAAAACGGACAATCGGGCTTTCTTCCGGGTTAAAGCCTTCCTCGTCGTCGGAAAACATTTTAATGCCCGTATAAACCAAGAACGCGCCAAAAATGTAGATCAACCAGTGAAATCTATCGACCAGTTCCGTGCCGGCAAAAATCATCACCATCCGCAAAACCAGAGCCATAAAAATGCCCCAGAACAAAACGCGGTGCTGAAACTTTTTGGGAACTTTGAAAAAATTAAAAATTAGCAAAAAGACAAATAAATTATCAACCGAGAGCGAAAGCTCAACCAGATAACCGGTAAAAAATTCCGTTGCTTTTGTAATTCCGGCATCGGAGCCGTAATTGCTGCTCACCACCCAGTAAATAAAACCATTAAAAGCGAGAGCGAGCGAAATCCAAACCGCGCTCCACACAAAAGTTTCCTTGCGCGTCGGCGCGTGAGAGTGGCGGTTAACTATACCAACATCAACAAACAGCGCAATTAACACCACGACAAAGAAAAAAATCCAAACCCACATCGGATATTCGATACTCATAGATATTTAAAATACAAGGTTTAAGCCATAAAAGTCCAAAGTCTAAAGTCTTAAGTTCCTCTCCCTGATTTTTTGGTAATAAAAATTTTAGTGACACAAAAAAGCAAGAGCCGAAACTCTTGCCTTCTTTTTGAAAATTAAAAACTAAATTCTTACAACACAAAATTATAAACAGTGATACCGGTTACTTACAAACTTGAGGCTTCTGTTTTGTCGCTTTTTACTCCTAATTATAATTTGAACAAATCTGCGAGTTTAGATGCGCGAACATTTTATTATAGTTCAAACAAATTTGGATTCATAAAATACAAAATAATTTCTTTGTATTTTGCATTTTTCAATTTTAAGTCTGCATCGACTCTTCCCGTTTATGCAGTTTGCTGTGTCTGTATCCATATAAAAAGTAAATTGCCAAGCCGACGAGCATCCAAATTCCGAAGCGCATCCAGTTGGTAATACCAAGTTCGGTCATCAGATAACCGCACGATAACAAACCCAAAACCGGAATCAGCGACAGCTTTTTAACCAAAGTTAAAACAGTTATTACCGCCGTTAGAATTAAAAAGACAATCAGCGGAATTTTATGCGAAAACGCTCCAAACCAACTTTCATCTTCTTTCGGGGCGACGGTCAGCAAATCTGTCAGCGCCGACGGATAAAAATAAAAAAGCGCGGCGCCGATAATAATTAAAATTACCGGCAGGATAAATTGCGAATTGACATACGGCACAAAGCGCGTGCCGCTTTCGTTGAATTCTTTGTCTTTGAATAGAACTCCGGCGCAAACGACGACAAAGGCAAACAGAGTTCCGATGCTCGCCAAATCCGTCACTTCCGTCAAATTCATAAACAGCGCAGGGATAGCAACGACAATTCCTGTAATAATCGTTGCAAACCAGGGCGTCTTGAATTTCGGATGAATTGAGGAAAAGATTTTCGGAAGCAGTCCGTCGCGGCTCATCGCCATCCACAAACGGGGTTGACCGATTTGGAAAACAAGAAAAACTGTGGCTAAAGCAATCACCGCGCTGACCGCAATAATTCCGGCAACCCACGGAATGTTTGCGCCTTCCGCACCGAAAACAAAAGCGAGTGGGTCGCCGACGTTGAGTTTAGTGTAGGAAATCATTCCGGTTAAAACGAGTGCCAGCGCGATGTACAAAATTGTGCAGACGACCAGCGAGTAAATCATCGCGCGCGGCAAATCGCGGCGTGGATTTTTGCATTCCTCGGCGGTCGTCGAAAGCGCGTCGAAACCGATATAAGCAAAGAACACTGCCGACACACCCTTCAAAACGCCCGTGATTCCGTTCGGCGCAAACGGCGACCAGTTCGCCGGATTAACGTAAAACGCTCCCAGACAGATGACAAGCAAAATAATTGCTATTTTCAAAACGGTCATTATATTCGAAGCAAATTTCGATTCCCGTATACCGATAAAAACCAGCGTTGTAATTACCAGCGTAATCAGCAGCGCGGGCAAATCTGCAACAATCGGCAATCCGCCGACGTGCGGCGCGGAAGACCAGGCTGTGTAAGCGTCAAGCTGCGAACAACTGACTGCCGCATCAGAATTAGCACAAGCCGCGGTTAGAGATTCAAATGTTTGACCGCTTTCCGCAGTCGCTTCGTTCACGGCGGCAAAACCGCGTTTCGCCGTTAGGAAATCCATTGTCAGATTTTGCGGAAAATTAATGCCGTAACCTGACAGTAAACCTGTAAAATAATCGCTCCAGGAAATGGCGACAGCAATATTGCCGATGGCGTATTCGACAATCAAATCCCAACCGATAATCCACGCGACGAGTTCGCCGAGACTCGCGTAAGAATAAGTATAAGCCGAACCGGCGACCGGAATCCGTGAAGCAAATTCAGCGTAGCAAAGCGCGGAAAAAGCGCACGCCAGCGCCGTGAAAATGAACAGAAAAATTACTGCCGGACCGCCGTTGAATGACGCTTTGCCAATCATTGCAAAAATGCCCGCGCCGACGATAGCGGCAATTCCCATCAAAGTTAAATCCGATAAACCTAGCGTCCGCCGCAGTTGACCGTCTCCCGCTTGTTCGTGTTCAGTAAAACCGCTTTCGGCATCCGCCTGAATTTGGGCAATGGATTTTTTACGAAATAATGAATTCATATTTTATAAATTTTAATTCGCCTGAATTTTTGTTGGAATTATCAAAAGAAAACGCTCAGCTATTTATTGCAAGCAAGCCTTTAAGCGTTATTTTTAATTGTGCGAATTTTGAACGAATTTGCTGATAATTGCAATAAAAATTGTGCGAAATTAAATTTTCTTTTTTGCATCCAAAATTTATCTGCCGGCGAATATTATTTTGTAAGCAACAAATAATTGACGCTTACTTGATAAATAACCTGCATCGCGACAATTGTTGATGCGAGTTAATTCTCTAGTTCATCTCCTTTTTTGAACTGAAAGTGCCGGATGCTTTTTGATTAGAGCATTCGGCATTTTTGGTTCTTCCGATGCCTTTCAACGCAGCTTTGTGATAAGATTTTTTGATATGACAGGCAACGAAATCAGACGTAAATTTTTAGAATACTTTGAGCAACGCGGACACAAAGTTGTTCATTCAAGTCCCGTTTTTCCGCCGAATGACCCGACGATCCTTTTTACCAACGCGGGAATGAACCAGTTCAAAGACGTTTTTCTCG
>JALZOH010000009.1 GCA_030857305.1 Acidobacteriota bacterium | reverse complement strand
CGCTTAAGGCGAATAACTTCTGTTCGCGGTTCTTGACACTTGCAATTATTTTTCTCGCTTGCTCAACTACTTTTTGCCTTTCTTCTTTGGAAAGTGTTTTTGTGTTTAAGCTTCCGACATCTTCCATTAATTTCTTTTGCTTATCTGCTTGCGAGGTATTCGTTGCGGGCATTGGTGGTCGCGGAGCGTCTCCAAATGGCGCCGTGCCATTTTTTGTATTTTTAGAATTCATTTTTTGGCGCATCTGGGCGGCTCGGGCAGGAGCGAATTTCTCGACTTGTGGTAGATATTGAGTGATTTCAGAGTTATCAAGATTTTCGCGTTTAAGCAGGGCTTTTCCAAGCAAATCAGCTAGTTCGCGCATCGATTGCTCCGAAAACATCGGACGTTTTCCCGGTTCTTTTTTTATCTGTTCAAGATTTTCGTTTCCTAAACTGAGCAGCATATTGAGATGATAAAAGTTGTCGGGTGTCGCATCAACAGACTTTATTTTTTTCAAAATATCTTCACCGAATGATGCTCCCTTTTCCGCATCTTTGGCGTAAATCTTCTTGAGCAGCTCACCCATTTGGACGTTAAAACCTTTTTCAAGCGCTTTGCGTCCGTGTTTGAGCGCGACATCCACGTTCTTTTCGGCAATTCGGTTGAGAAGCTGCATTTCAAAATAAGAATTCTGCTCTAATTGAAGGCGAAGTTTAGGATTAGAGATTGCCTGCGCAGTTTCCGCCAGAAAATCAAAAGCCAGTTGCGGGTCGTGTTCTGCTAAATTGGTAGCAATTTGTTGGCGGACGGCAGTCGCCTTAAAAAACTTTCGGTTAAAATCTCCTCCTCTACCCCCGACTAAAAGACTCGCTTCTTCTTCAGTTTCGGTCGCGGTTTCGGGCGCGTCAAATTGGGTTAGAAGTTGTCGAAAATCTGTGATGACACTTTTGAACATCGCCCGCGCTTCCTTTTCATCGTTGAACCACATCAAGTTAGCGAGTTCCGCCGAAAAACTGATACGGTTTTCCAAGGTGCGCATATTGTTGACGTCAGTCGTGGTTTCGCGCAGAAAACTCAACGCATCCTTGCGAAGTTCGGCTGAGATTTTATCTTTTTTCTTAGTTTCGACAACTTGCGAAAAATTATTTTGAACTACCAAAAAAGGTAGCAGCAATAAAAAAAATATTTTTCCGATAGTTAGTTTCAAAAGCGGCAAATAGGTTTTTTTAATGGTCATAATGTTCATTTTCCTGTGTTGTTTTAAATTTCTTTTCATCTTCTTCCGCGTTAGGATCGAGCAAACTTTCCAAAATACGGTAACGCGCAAAAAAGCGAATTTCGGAGCGCGAAAATCTTTCCGCAAATTGAACCGCTCGTTCAAAGTCGGCGACTGCTAAATTTTTTAAGAGCTTTACCCCTTTCGGAATATTTTGATAGGATTGGCTGCGAATCGTATCAAGTCGTAACTCATCGTTTTGCGTTGAACCGAATTCATTAAATTCGTCGAGGAGAATCGCCGCACCGATGATTTCGTTAAAATAGGAAATGTTACTTTCAAGAAAAACAAAACTTTGTTCCGCATCCAAAACGGCGTAAGCCTGGGTCAGGTGCAAAACGGTAGCCAGATTTTTTCGGCTTTTCATTCTCCCTGTATATATGGTTCGCGCTTCTTCAAGCAGAGCGGAAGCCGTCTTTTTATCGTTTTTTTCGACAACAGATATTGCCAGCGTGGTGAGAACTTCGACCCGTTCCTCATTCGTTTTTAGTTTACCCAAAAGTCGCCGAACTTCGCTCAGGTCACCTTTTTCCGCTAGCTCTAACGGCAGCGCATTTTCGATAACTTTTTCCAGATAATCGTGTTCGCGCTTGGTTTTCATTTTTCCGTGTAACTTTTTTGCATCTTCAATATTCCCTTCAGCAAAAGCCTTTTCGGCGGATTTCCAGTATAAATCATCTCGTTCAGAAGCAGTTTTTTTCTCGATAGTCTGCATTATTTCATCAACGGATTTGCCTTCAACCTCAGATTGAAACTTCTCGGTCGTTGCCAATGTGTCAAGAATTGCAACTTCCTGTTGACCTAATTTACTGCGGATGGCTTGGGCTTTAGCCGGAAAATACTTGGTGATTTCCGTGATTGTTTTGGCAAGTTCGTACGATGAAAGATATGGTTGTTTGAGATAAAGTTGGGCTAACACGTCAATCACTTCTTTGTAAGAATTTTCGCTCAACACCGCCGGTTTCTTATTTTTAGTCGCTTGTCGCTCAAGCTTTTTTATCGTTTCGAGAAACGTCTGAAGCTCCCAGGAAGAAATGGTGAAGCCGCTGCTTTCGACATTTTTCTTCATCGTGTTCGATGATATTGTGGGATGCACCGTATTGCTCATCGAATTAGTCAGCGAGCCGGAAGATAAATTAATAGTGGTGTCAGCGGTTTTTATTTTAGCGACAATATCCTGAGCCAGTTTTCCGCCGAGCTCCGCATCTTTTTTATAAATATCTTCGAGTGTCGAAAATAAATTTGACGTAATTCCTTCATCCAAATTTTTCTTCGCCAATTCGTAAGCTAGTTTCGGGTCTTTCAAAGTAATCTGTGCGGCAAGGTTGAGTTCGAGCGTTTTTTCGTCTTCAAATAAGCTCGCGCCGTTCACGTCTTTGCGACTTAATTCCTGCAGAGCTTCGAGCGCCAATTTTGGGTCGCGCGGCGCAATACTCAGTAAAAGTTCGCCGCGCAAAATTCGAGCATCGTTCAGAATAATATAGCGCTCTGAAATCGCTTCGTCCGAAGCATCAGTATTTTCCGGTGGAACTTGATTGATTAAAGAAGATAAATCGGTGATCGCGTTTTGAAAAACAATACGTGCCTGTTTTTCATCTTTTTCCCACAATAAATCGCCGATGGCGACGCGAGCGGTTATACGGTTTAAGGGAAGGGCAAACTGCTCGGCTTCGCGCGCTAAATTATTTAACAAAACAAATGCTTTTTCTTGTAATTCAGGTGAAACATCTTTTTTCTTAATATTCTTTCCTGTAGCAATTTGCGCCGGTATTTGCCCGGCAAAGGCAAGAAAAATAAATACTGTAAAAATTTTTTTATAAAACATTCCGATACTCCGTTTAAAGTTTGGGTTAATAGTAATTCGAGACGGGAAATTAGTAAATATAAATTTCCTCCTCATTGGCGTTTAGAACGTGAATACTTTGCAAGATTGCAGCTTTCCTCTAAAATTTATATTTTATGCTCAAATTATACCCGCAAACTTTCGAGGAATTCTTACACCTGTCAAAAACCGGCAATGTTGTTCCCATTGTCAGAAGTGTGTTGGCGGATTTGCATACGCCGGTCGGAGCCTTTTTGCGCATTGCCCAGGGTGCGAAACAGGCGTTCCTTTTTGAATCAATCGAAGGCGGCGAACAAATCGCGCGTTATTCATTCCTTGCTGCAAACCCGTTTATGACTGTGCGGTCGCACGATTCGCAAACCGTCGTTGAAAAAATTGGCGAAGAAAAAATTGTCTCTGAAAAGAAATTATTTGAGTTTTTACGTGAACATTTTGAAACAAATAAGCTCGCCCGGAAAGAAAATCTTCCTCCGCTCTGCGGGGGCGCGATCGGTTTTATCGCTTATGACGCGGCGCGCTGGTTTGAAAAAACTTTAGACACCAATCAAGATTTTGAAAAAGACGATGCTGTTTGGATGTTTTTCCGCAACATTCTGGTTTTTGACCGGCTTAACCAACAGATTGAAATTGTTTCGATAGTAATGACCGACGAAGCGGAGGGAAGCGAAGAAAAACTTCGCCAATTATTTGAAAATGCCGTTGCCGAAACCGAAAAAATTGAAAAGCTTTTGCAAAATAATTTAAGTTCCAATTTTGCCGCGTCGCCACAAGTATTTGAGAAACCCGGCGAATTCACTTCAAGCTGGAAAAAAGAAGATTTTCTTGCGTCGGTCGAGGCAATCAAGGAAAAAATTCTTGCCGGTGATTGTTATCAAGTTGTGCTTTCACAAAAATTTCAAAGGCAAATTTCGGCTTTACCGATAAACGTCTATCGCGCTTTGCGCACGACGAATCCTTCTCCTTATATGTTCTATATCAAATTCGGAGAAGAAAATCTGATCGGCGCTTCGCCGGAAATGTTAATCCGGTGTCACGGCAGTAAACTCGAATATCGTCCAATCGCCGGAACTAGAATACGCGGCAAAACCGTCGAGGAAGATTTTGTGTTAGCCGAAGAATTACGCGCCGATACGAAAGAAGTTTCCGAACATACGATGCTGGTCGATTTGGGGCGCAATGATTTAGGACGCGTTGCCGAATTCGGTTCGGTCGAAGTTGAGACGCTGATGAAAGTAGAAAAGTATTCTCACGTTCAACATCTGGTGACGAGTTTGAAGGCAAATTTGCGCGAAGGGTTTGACCGTTTCGATGCGTTGGCAGCCTGTTTTCCGGCAGGAACGGTTTCCGGCGCGCCAAAGGTTCGGGCGATGCAGATTATTGACGAATTAGAGCCGACAAAACGCAATGTGTATGCCGGAGCAATCGGTTACATTGATTATGCCGAAAACCTCGATACGTGCATTGCGATTCGAACAATCAGCTTGCAGAACGGAACGGCTTCGATCCAGGCGGGAGCGGGGGTTGTCGCTGATTCAGTTCCTGAACGAGAATATGAAGAAACAATAAACAAGGCTCGGGCTTTGATGAAGGCGATTGAGATGGCAGAGAGGTTAATTGAAAATTAAATTGCTTTTTCTGAAAATTAGAATATTAATCTGCCTGGCTTTTATTGGCGGCGATCATTGGAATTAACTCAAAATCTATTTTACCTTCTTCTATTTCCCTCATTGCGATGCGCGTTGTTTTGCTTTTGCGCGGGTCCATTTCAACGCGGGGATTTGCTCCGCGCTGCAATTGTTTGCTGCGCTGCGCCGCTAAAATTATCTTGCGGTATTTTGAATCAATTTCAGGCGTTACTTTTGGCTCTTCGGTGGTTTCTTCAACAAGTTTTTCGGTTTGTTCAACCATAATTTAGGCTTAATCTCCGGCAAAGTTTTTTTCGACATATCGAAACTATCTAGGATAGCCTTTATCGAGTAGCTTTGTCTAATACGCTTTTGACGCTCTGCCAGAATGATTGTTTTCAAATCATTTGTCGCCTTTGTAACTTCATTGTTGACAACAACATATTCAAATTCATCAAATCGTCCGACTTCGGCGAAAGAATTTTGCAGACGCAGATTTAAATCTTCTTTTTTCTCGGTTGCCCGCGCCGTTAGACGCTTTTGCAAAACTTCAAACGAGGGCGGCAAAATAAATATGCTGACGGCTTGCGGAAATACTTTTCGGATGCTTTGAGCGCCCTGCACATCAATTTCCAAAACAATGTCGCGCCCCGCATCAATTTCGGCGTTGACAAAATTCAGAGACGTTCCATAATAATTGCCGTGAACTTCGGCAAATTCCAAAAACTCGCCCTTTTTAATTAAATCTTTAAATTGTTTATTGCTGACGAAAAAATAATCCTTACCGTTTTCTTCACCATCGCGCATCTTGCGTGTGGTGAACGAAACAGAGTATCCGATATTCGGCAAAATCTTTAGAACTTCTTTGATGAGCGTTCCTTTGCCGCCGCCGGAAGGTGAGCTGACGATAATTAAATTACCCTGCATAGTTAATTAGTGGTAAGTGGTAAACGGTAAGTGAAAAGCAAATACTTACCGTTTATCACTTACCACTTACCACTATTCTACATTTTGAATTTGCTCGCGGATTTTTTCAATCTCCGACTTTATAGCCAGAGCTGATTCCTTAACCGTTAAATTATTCGTCTTGGAAGCGATTGTATTTGCTTCACGATTTAGTTCCTGAGTGAGAAAATCGAGCCGTTTGCCGACTTCTTTTTCTTCGTTCATAATTGTCCGAAATTGTTCGAGGTGACTTTTGAGCCGCGTGATTTCTTCGGAAATGTCACTTCGGTCAGCTAAGTATGCTACTTCCTGAGCGAGACGCGCACTATCAATTTCAATTTGCGAATCGCTTTTAGCAATAAATTCGGCAACGCGCTTTGAAAGGCGGTGGTAATATTCTTCCGCGACATTCGCGCTTTCCGATTCAATACGCGGCAAATGATTTTCAATACCTAAAAGACGTTGGGTCAATTCGGATTTCAACGATTCACCCTCGGTTTCACGCATCTTCTCGAGTTCATCGAGCGCAATTTTAAAGGAATTTTCAATCGCTTCGATGAACTCTTCACTTAAATCGTCGGCTTTGGTCTGCAAAGCGTTTGGAAGGCGAGCAATGACATTTAAGTCCGGTTCGCCGGAAAGCGCGAATTCTTCCCGTATCGTTTTTAACGCCGAAAGATAACCCGATATTAGAGGTCGGTTCAGTTCGTACGTAACGTCGGAGGTTCGCTCATAATTTATAATAACTTCAACCCGCCCGCGCGATAATCTCGAAGAAATTAAACGCTTCAAGTTTGCTTCGAGCGATTGCAGTTCACTTGCAAGCCGCAAACTTAAGTCTAAAAAACGATTGTTGACAGTTTTTATTTCGACGGAAACGACAAAATTTTCTTCAGAAACCGCGCCGCGTCCAAATCCGGTCATTGATTTCATAATCAGTTATCAGTCAACAGTTATCAGTTGTCAATTGTCAGATATCAGTTAGCGCTTATCAATTCTGTTGACTGATAACTGTTGACTGTTGACTGTTATTCTCCTCGAAAAATTGTAATTCGTAAAGTTTTTTATAAACGCCGCCTTTTTCGAGCAGTTCGGCGTGCGTTCCGGTTTCAACAATTCTGCCGCGCGCCATTACAACGATTTTATCGGCTTTTCTGACGGTCGAAAGCCGGTGCGCAATAACAATTGATGTTTTGTTTTGCATCAAATTGACCAAAGCCTTTTGCACGAGCCTTTCAGATTCCGTGTCCAGTGCCGAGGTCGCTTCATCTAAAATTAAAACCGGCGCGTTGACCAAAACAGCGCGGGCGATAGCAATTCGCTGCCTTTGACCGCCCGACAAAAATATACCGCGCTCGCCGACGATTGTCTCGTAGCCTTTCGGCAGTTCCTCGATAAATTCGTGAGCAAACGCGATTTGTGCCGCTTGAATTACATCTTCATCTGACGCATTCGGGTTGCCGTAGGAAATGTTATACCGAATCGTATCGTTAAACAGAACGGTTTCCTGCGTGACCAGTGCAATTTGTTTTTTTAAGCTCGCTAGTTTCGCATCGCGCAAATCTGTTTCGTCCCAAAATATTGCGCCTCGGCTCGGATCATAAAGTCTCTGGATAAGTTTTATAAGGCTCGATTTTCCGCCGCCGCTTTCGCCGACCAGCGCAACCATCGACCCTTTCGGTATTTCCAAATCCAAATCCTTGATAATAATTTTTTCTTCCGATTGATAATTGAAAGAAACATCTTTGAGTTGAATCTTTTCTTTGAGCGGCTGCAGCTCAACGGCATTTGTAATTTCGGCGAGTGATTCGTTGTCATCCAAAATGTCCCAGACATCTTTCGCGGCGGCAAATGCTTGTGTTAATTGGTTGTGCTGGCGTGATATTTTTCGCAAAGGATCGTAGCTTTTAAAAAGAGCTGCGAGAAAAGTAAAAAACTGTTCGGGCTGCATATTTCCGGCGTTAATTTCGCGCAAACCAAAATAAATTAAAACGACAATAACAATCATTCCGATGAGTTCAATAATCGGCGGGCTGGTGGCGGAAATTTTACCGGAACGAAGATTGGCGCGGGCTATTTTCTCCGTGACTTTTGAAAATCTGGATTTTTCGCGTGTTTCGCCGCGGTAAGCTTTGACAATTGTATGATTGGAAAGCGCTTCCTGCGCGGTATCGGACAAAAGTTTATTGCCTTCAAAAGATTCATCGGCAAGTTTTCGGAGAGCCTGACTAAATTTGCCGGTCAGAATACCGATAATCGGAGCGAGAATTAAAGCGCCGAGCATAAGGCGCCAACTGTAATAAAACCCCGCGCTGAGAAAGGCAACGAGCATAAAACTTTCGCGCAGAATGTCGCGCAAATTTGAGGAAACTGATAGTTCGATTGCCGAACAACTAACTACAATTCGGGAGACAAGATAATTCGTGCGATGTCTTTCGTAAAAGTTTGCCGATTGATTCAGAAGATGCGCATACAATTCCTTCCGCAGCTGCAAAACCGTCGTCTGCCCGATTTTTGCCATTAAATATGAAGAAAAAAATTCCGCGATTCCTTTACAAACGGTAAAAGTCAATAAAAAACCCGCAATCGCCAGCCACGCTCGATACCAATTATCGACCGGAATATAATTTTGCAGGTTGAACAGAGTTTTGGAACTTCCGGCAGCATTCGGAATAAACTGTTCAAACATTGGAACGAGAAGCGCGAGAGTCGCCATCTCAAATAAAGCCGCAAAAATCATCCCCACCAACGCTAAAATAAAGGTCAGGAGATTTGGTCGCAGATATTTGAGAAGGCGTATAAATTCGCTCATTTCTTTCTAAACATTTGAATATACTTTAGCCGAATGGCATTAGTCCAAAGATAATACAAAGTTTTGTCCTTTTTACATTTATGGTAAGATTTGCAACGCCCGAATGAGTTGCGGCATCTTTTCTAAAAGCTAAATCTTCATTGGAGAAGAAATATGAAAATTCCAAAAGCCATAAATTTTTTAATTGTAATTTCTACGTTATTTTTATTCTCTATAAATGTTTTTGCTCAAGTTGATGTTCCGCGCGAAACCCGTGCGGTAACTTATCCGGTTGATGAAACCGTAATGCTGAAGTTTCGCGGCACAACCCGTTTTCCGCGGATGAAGGGCGAGGGGAAAATCCAGCGCACAAAAAAGAACGGTACGGAAATCGAGCTTTCCGTCTCGAAAATGCCGCGCCCGTTCGAGCTCGGCGCCGGTTTCGCAACTTATGTCGTGTGGGCGATTTCGCCTGACGGACAAGTTGATAATCTGGGCGAAATAAAGCGGCGCGGGTTTTTCGATTTCGATTCAAAAATTTCCGTCACGACCCCGCTCCAGAATTTTGCGCTGATTATTACGGCTGAGCCGCATTATCTGGTTCGCCGTCCGAGCCGCGCCATTATGCTCGAAAATTTAAATCCCTATTCATTGAGCGGAAAAACTTTGGCGACGACAACCGCCGTCCAGTATTTCGGAAATTCGAGCGATTATTTTAGCGATACTCGAACGCCTGAAATTGCCGAACTCGATTATTCAAAAACGCCTTCAACTATTTTGCAGGCAAAACAAGCCGTTGCCCTGGCGAAATTTGCCGGAGCCGACCGCGATGCAAAAGAAGAACTCAGGCAATCGCAGACGCTCCTTCAAAATGCGGAAAATGCCTGGAAAGCCCGCCGCGACGAGGAAGCAGTTGATATTACTGCCCGCCAGGCGATAGGCGCAGCAGTCAAAGCCGAAACCACCGCTGCCGTCCGACGTGAAGCGCGTGAAAAACGCAACGAAAAAACTCGTCAAGATGCCGATATCCGCGAAGCAGAGAACAAAATAATGGATGCGCAAGGGGAAGCGGCAAACATTCGCGCAGAACTTGCGCGGGAAAAACGAAACCGCGAGTTAGCCGAACGTGATGCCCAAAATTATGCCAATCAAGTGAGAGAATTGCGCGATGAACTCGGCAGACTGCGGGAGGAACTCGGCAAAAATAAAGTTGAAACCGAAGACGTCAAAGCAAAACTTGCAAAAATAGAAAATGAGCGGCAGGAAGTGGAACGCCGGCAGGCAGAAAATGATCGGCTCGCGCGTCTCGAAACGAATCAAAGCGTTCTGATGCAGTCACTGCGAAGATTCGGCGCGGTCACCAAAGACGAGCGCGGAATTATTCTGACTCTGCCGGAAAATTATTGGTCGGGAACCAGAGTCAGCAGTTTTGCCCCGACTGTCGAACCGAAATTAACATCTCTCGGTGAAGTCCTGGCTGGCAGCGCGGAATATAAAATTACGGTCGAAGCGCATACCGATAATAAAGGAACACCGGAAGAATTAGAGTTATTGACGACCCAGCGCGCCCGGGCGATTACCGATAAAATAATGTCCTTCGGCGTCAATCAGGAGCGCATCCAATCCAAAGGTTTTGGAGCGGCGCTTCCTGTTGCGCCGAATTCAACAAACGCCAGTCGAGCGAAGAACCGCCGCGTCCAGATAATTCTTGTCCCGAGCATCTAGAAAAAAAGTGTAGCCTTAAAAAATAAATACTCTATTTTAGGGCTGCGCTTTTAATTTAAGGAATCGAAAAGTGAAATTTTTAATCCTTAAGAACGAGGATTCTGTCCGGCGGAAGACCAACTATACATTCATCGCCAATATTTAAGCCGACAAGGCGTAAAACCAATGCCTCAAGTTCAAGTCCGTTGGCATCAAGCTTAATCAGCGTGTTCGCGCCCTGAAAAATTATGTTGGTAATTTTTGCTTTGAGAAGATTGTCTTCGGGAAACGATGCGCCGAAAGAGATGGAAACGTGTTCGGGACGAATGGCGAGCGTGACATTTTGGTCAACTAACTCAAGTGAATCCTTTTCGTTTTTGTCAGTGAACAAGCGATGCGCGCCCTTTAATGTTTGAAATTCCGGCATTCCTGTGTGATTTAAAGTGAAAGGGCGGGCGGCAATTAAATTATTTCGACCCGTAATATTTGCCACCAAAACCGATGCGGGATTTTCATAAACTTCACGCGGCGTTCCGGTTTGGCAGATTTCGCCCTTGTGGAGAACGGCAACGCGGTCACAGATTGAAAAAACTTCAGTATAACTGTTAGTGGCAAAAAGCACTGCCAGATTTTTTTCCTTAACTGTTTGGCGAAGTTTTTCGCACACCGTTTCGCGCGTTTGGCGGTCCATAAAACAAAACTGGTTGTCGAGCAGCAAAACATTTTTCGCTCTCTGCAACGCATCTTCGAGAGCCAGCACCTGACCTTCACCGTCGGCAATTTCAGAGCTTTTGTGCGTATTAAAAACCGATTTCCAAAAAGCATCATTGGTAATGGTAGGAAAATGAAAATCACGCTCCTGGCAGGTTTTACCGGTTAATTCTATTGAATCAAAGGTTATTGAGCCGCCATTGCTATCTTCAATTCCGGCAATTACGCGGATTAAAGATGATTTACCTTCACCGACGGAGCCGAAAATACCGAGAATCTCGCCTTTGTAAATTGTTAGCGAAACGTCCTTAATAATCCAATTCTCGTTGTACCTTTTGGAAAGATTGTTGATAATCAGCGACATTGTTTTTTAGAAAAACGGGAACTTTAAGTACAAATCAACGTGCAAAGTAAAAGTATGCTTTTCTCATCCGAATAAGGCAAGTATAATCAAAATAGCAGCGGAGGAAAAGTAATATGGCAAAAGAAAATCTAAATTTGAAGCGAAAAATAATTCACGCTGGCGGTTGGCAGGTTGCGAAACGGGTTGCCAAATCAGTCCCTTATGTCGGGACAGTCATGGCAATTGGGCTGGTCGGCTACGATATCAAAAGAAAAGGCGTCGTCAAAGGTATTGCTAATGCCGGACTTGACGCCATTCCGTTTGTCGGCTTAGGAAAAAACGTGGTTGAATTCTTTACCGGCGATCTGCTTCCCGATAAAGATACGGTCAATCAAAAAAAGTAAAAGTATGAAACTCAAAAGTGTAAAAATAAATTTTATTACCGGATTTGCGATCTTATTTTGTTTTTTTGTTTTTGTATCCGAGTCGGATGCACAAAACTCAAAACGTAAACAGAAAAGAACTTTAACGCCGATTGTTTTACCGACACCGGTTCCGCAACAGTCAGTGCCTGTAATTGTTAGTCGCGCTGAGGATTACCAAAACGATAATCGTATAGTTATCCCGGATAATCAGCAAACTCAAACAAATTCCGGAAATGCGCCTGAGAGAACAGAAGATGTCGGCAGCCGAATTACGGAATTAAATACGCGAATCAAATCACTCGAATCCACGCAGAAGAATGAATATGACGAAAAGCAAAAAAGACTTCTGCTCAATTTAGATATTCTTTCCAGATCAGAGCAGCGCGCCGAAGCGCTCCGCAAACAATTGTTTGAATTAGTCGAAAAGGAAAGCGCCGTTAGAACACGGATTGACCAAATAAACTTTGACGCGCGCCCTGAAATGGTTGACCGTTCCGCCGCTTTTTCAGGTTCGCTCAGACCTGAGGAAATTCGTGAGCAGAGAAAAAAATCGCTTGACGCCGAGAAAAGAAATGCCGAGACTCTTCTTTCACAGATTCAGTCAAGCCGCACAAAGTTAGAAGAAACCGTCCAAAGAGCTGATACATTGGTCGAAAAAGTTCGTTACAAACTTGAAAAAGAAATCGAAGATGCGCTGCTTGATGACAAAAATCAGTAAAACGTCAATTAAATAATCGGTTCTTTTTGCAGCCAGCGTCAAACAAATAACCTTTGTCAATAAATTAAACGCACCGCAGATGCATACAAAAATAGTTCGCCATTGGCGAACTATTTTATTCTTCGGACACGCAGGATTAAAACCTTGCAATTATTTAAGCCAAGTTAATAATTGAATAAGTGTAATAAAAAAAATTACTGTTTCAAAAATAGTTGTTTTTGAAACCATATATTCCGAAATCTCCGTTTTAGAAGTGCCACAAATTAACCTTCCATCTAAATCAAAAATCATTCAGTTCGTTGAATTCTTCCCTTGTTACATCATTTCCAAATCGTGATAAGTTTCTAAATTTAGCAGAAAATAAGAGTTAGAATCCGAAACCAACACTGAAAGACATGCTTCTTCCTGGAAAATTAACTTGTTGCGCTCCATTAATAGTGATAATTCCGCCGTCTGAAAATCCGGAAAGCTGGCGCAAAAAGTTTGGCGACGACATATTGCCGACGGGATTTCCTTTATTGATAATATTGAAAACATTATTGACGCGGAGACTGAAATTGATAGTTTGCGCGGGCGGTTTCTTATTCGTTTTGTCCTCGTTAAAACCGAAAGATTTAGAGATGGAAGAATTAAAAACGATATTTTTGGAGCCTCTGCCCAGATTTCGCGGAATCAGTTTGTCGGTCGGTGAAGGATTCGGGTCAAGAACGCCGTATTTTGTCGCAATTAAATCCGGTTTGCTTAAATCAGTTGCAAACGCGGGTCGTTCGCTGAAAAACCCGTCGCCGTTGGTGTCGCGTCCCGTAAAAATATTGAATCTGGTGCCTGAACTGATTGAGAAATCTGTGCCGACGGAAATTTTATAAGGCAGGCTGTAGTAAAAGTAACCGCCGACGCTGTGTACGCCGTCAAAAAGAGTCGGCGCGAATTCCTGTGTGAAATCATACGGGTCAAAAGGCGAACCGCTGCCGCTGACAACGTCGCCTCTTGATTTAATAAAAGAATAACGGACAGTTCCAAATAATTTTTCTGAGTTTGGAAAACCGAGATTAATTGAAAACCGGTCGGTTTCGGTTTTTCGGTCAGACTGCGTTTCATAAACGTTTCCGACGTTTCCGAGCGGTCGAACGGCGAGCGACGGGCTGAGCGGGTTAAATGTTCCGGCGAGCGGGGCGTTGATATTTTGTGTAAATGATTGCCGAAAAGTCGTGCCGCGCGAAAATGTAAAATTCAAAGTAAAGCCCTTCGGCATTTTCTTGGCGGCGGTAATATTAAGCAAAGATTGATACGGCGTCTCAAAAGCGGCGTCAATAAATCTTTGTGTTCTGGGCAGGGCAAATTGCTCGAGCGTTTCAACCGAAGGGACATTTGGATAAGAATCTAAAATATTCGCGTCGGTAATCAAATATTGCGAGCTGTCCAAATTGCTCGCCTGCCTCACGTTCAAGGTATTGTTGAGGGCGAATCTGCTGTAAAACATTCCGTAGCCGACGCTGATTCTCGGCAGAGCGTAAAGCGGATTTTGTTTTTCCTTCGCCTTCGGCGCCCAGATTATGCCGAAGCGCGGCGCGAAGTTGAATTTACTGTCGATATTCGTCTGATTTTCGTAGCGGACGCCGAAACTGGCGGCAACGGTCTCCGATATTTTATAGCTGTTCTGCACATAAAATCCCAAATCATACTGCGCTACTTTAAATGCGGGATTACCGCCGGAAATCGAAAATTGATTTGCGCCGCCGCCGAGTTCTCGGATTCTCTGATTTGAAAAACCCAGCTGCCGGAAAAGCAGAGTTCGGCGATAACTTTCAAGGCTGCTGATTTGCGTTGTCAGAATTGTACCCGCGCCGTCGGTTACAGGATTATTGTTGGCGTCCAAAACAGGCGCGCGTCTTCCGGCGAATGTATATGTGCCGCCGAAATTCGCCGTTGAATTTTGGTTGATACGTTCGCCGCGCAAACGTCCGCCGATGCCCAAAGCGTATTTTCCCATCTGCCACGTGGTTTCGTTGGTCAGGTCAAATCGAAAATTTTTGTTTGAGCTGTTCTGCTGTGAACCGCCGCCGAAAAAGGCGTCCAGAACATTGATCGCCGCCGCGCTGCTTCCGCCGAAGTTGTTGTTTGTAAAATAAGAAGCGAGAAAGCGCGTTTGATTAACCACGTTCGCGTTTATCAAAAAAGTATCGGAAAGCTGTAAATAATGATTTTGAGAATTGTTGTCGTTAGCGCGGCTCGGCAGAGAAAAACCGCCGACATTTTGTCCTTTTCCGCGGCTGCTTCCGAAATTATAGCTGAAATAAAGTTTATGCTTTTTGTTTGGGTCAGCATTGATTGTCAAACTGATATTTTCCGAACGAGTCGGCGCGGCAAAAGATTGTTTAAATTCGACGGGCTGCAGATTTGAATCTAAAACGACGGCGTTAATTACCGCGCTCTGATCACTTTCGCTACGCGCTCCGTAAACGAAAAAATTGGCTTTTTTGCCCAGAAGCGGTCCCGACAAATTAAAAAAGTAACTTCTCGACTGATATGGCGCACGCCTTCCCAAAAAAGGGTCAGCGGCGTTAAAGCGCGCGTCGGCAAAGCTAAAACTGACATACCCTTTGAATTTATCGACATTTGATCGGGTAAAAATTTCGATTCCGCCGCCGAAAGGACTATCGTATTGCGCGGAAAATACGTTTTGATTAATCCTGATCTGCTGGATCGCTTGTTTCGGCGGAATTTTTCCGCCCTGCACGCCGTTGACACTGATCGGCAATTCTTCGCCCGCGACGGATTCGCCGATACTTTTAATAGCTCTCTCTAATTCCTCTTGATTGTCGGGCAGATTAGCGATTTCCTTTTCGTTTAAGGTTGTCGTCACGCCGGTTTTCTCTGCCTCAGCGCCCTCATTTTCCCCGATCTCAACATTAGATTCGACGGATGCTATTTCGAGAACGATTTCGATTCTTTGGGTTTCGTTATTTTTAACGACGATGTTCCGGTTTTCGTATTCCTTAAAACCCGCAGCGGAGACATTTACCCGATAATCTCCGGCGGATAACCTTAAAAATTGACCGATTCCTGAATTGTTGGTGTTAATCCGTTTTTCATCTTCATCAGATTTATTAAGAAAGATTTGGGCATCCGGAATCGTATCTCCAAGCTGATCTTTGACAGCGACAATAATTCCGGTTTCCCTGGTTTGAGCGATAGAATTTACGATTAAAACGCAAGTCAAAGCAATGAAAATCAATATGTTTTTCAAAAAAGGCATAAAAATCTCCGAGCCTGTCTCCAATATTCTTTTACAAATAATTAGTTCCAGGTTTTACGAAAAGGTTTCAATTTTTATCGAAAGTTTGTAAAAATGTGTAAAATTCTTACAGTTTATTTTACACATTCATCAGATACTAAAGTTGCATTTAATATCATCGTTAACTTCTTCTCTATCAAAAGTTGTTTCTTGTTGATTGTGATTATTTCAAAAAAGATCGTTTTTGAAATAATCACAGCCGCGCAACTTGAGCGTTAAATTGTTTAACAATCTTTGCTGTTGGTGGCTTTTAAGCGAAAGCTATTATGGTTGTCGAGATCAGCAGAACGAAGAAAAAGTTAAATGATTTCATTTCTTGCTGCTATACAAATTGGT
>JALZOH010000228.1 GCA_030857305.1 Acidobacteriota bacterium | reverse complement strand
GCGAGCGCGATGCCGTAATCGAAATTCGTGTCGCCGAATCGCGTGTAGTGGTCGAACGAATCATAAACCGAATGATACGAACCGCCGCCGTCTTCGCCGCCATAACCCAAATTCAAGGAAGCAATGCCGAGATGCTGCAAAAACGGCGTGTAATCCGAACCTGAACCGAGCGCACTGATTCGCAAATCAGTTCGCTCTCGCACTTCCTTTTTTGAATTAGGCGAGCCGTTGACTAACTGCGATGCTCGCCAACGTTCACCGACGGAAATTTTTGTTTGGGGGTCAATCACGTCTTTGGAAATTTCGTTGACGAATTTTTCGAGCGTGTGCGAGCCGCCGACTCCCAAGAATCCACGACCGTTGGAATCGGAATTGATATAAACGGCGACTTTGTTTTTCAATTCGTCGGCGTGTGTTTCCACCCACTCGGTCGAGCCGAGAAGTCCGGGTTCTTCAGCGTCCCACGCCGCGTAAACGATTGTCCGTTTCGGCTTCCAACCTGTTTTCACCAATCCGCCGACGGCTCTGGCTTCTTCCATCAGCGCCACCATTCCGCTCACCGGGTCGTCCGCGCCGTTCACCCAAGCGTCGTGATGATTGCCGCGAATTATCCATTGGTCGGGAAAATTTGCGCCCTTCATTTTCGCAATCACGTTGTAAGCGGGTTTGATGTCCCAATTAAACTCTAATTTTAAATGAACTTTTGTCCTTTCGGTTCCGCCGAAATGATAAGTTATCGGCAGCGCGCCGCGCCAGCTTTCCGGCACGACCGCGCCTTCCAGATTTCTTAAAAGCGGCAAAGCGTCGCTGTAGGAAATAGGCATCACGGGAATTTTTGTCAGCGTCGGCGCGTCTTTTCGGTCGAGGCGCTTGGCGTTCTTCGTCGCTCCGATGTTCGGCGTTAGAGGGTCGCCGGGAAACGTCGGCATATCGGCAACCGAGCCGCGCTGCGCTCCGTTTTCGTTGCGCCACGCTCCTTTCGGATAAACGTCGCCTTGAAAAAATCCGTCGTTGCGCGGGTCGGAATAAATAAGGCAACCGACCGCGCCGTGTTCCGCGGCGACTTTCGGTTTAATTCCGCGCCAGGAGCCGCCGTAACGAGCGATGACAATTTTGCCCTTCACATCAACGCCGTTTCGTTCGAGTTCTTCATAATCAGCTGGAACGCCATAATTAACATATACAAGCGGCGCGGTGACATCGCCGTCAATTGAATAAGCATTATAAACGGGCAGTTGTTCGCTCGGCTGATTGGAAGTTGAATCTTCTTTAACTGCGGGTTCGCTAAGTTTCGCCGTAAATTTTTCGGGCGCAATCATTTCCAAAACGCGCGTTTTCGGTGTCGGAAACAAAACGTCAAATTGCTCAATCTGTGCGTTGAAGCCCCAGGATTTGAAAAGCGACAACATAAACTCGGCGTTTTCTTTACCATATGCCGAGCCGACGTGATGCGGACGCGCCGACATTTTTTTCATCCATTGGCGTAAGTTTTCGCGCTTTAGCGACGCATCAAATTTGTGTTCCAAAGACTTTTGTTTTTGGGCATTTTCCGGCGAAAATCCCATTAAACTTTTCTCGCTGTTCGGCACGGATTGAGCCAAAATCGAACAAGATAATAAAAAGAACAAAGCTGTGTTTAGTATCGAACGAAACATAAAAACTCCTTTTTTCTAAACTTCACCCAAAAACTCACGCAAACTATCGGTGACGATTTCCGCCGCCTCCTGCTGAACCCAATGTCCCGCGTCGGGAATGCGAATTTCCGAGAAAGGCGCGTCAATGATTTCGCCGATGCCTTTAACGGTTTCGGGCAAAATCGCCGTGTCTTTTTCGCCATAAATAAAAAGCGTCGGAACTCTTATTTTCGCTTCTGTTTGAGGTTTGCCAAAAAGACGTTTCAATATATTAGCGCGATAATAATTGATTGCCGAAGTCAAAACTCGGGGTTCGCTCCAAGCCTTTTTGTATTGAGCAATATCTTCATCAGTGAAAATGTTTTTTTCGACGGTCGAAGTCTTCAAACCGTTCGCCAAAAGCGCGAAATTATTGCGGCTTAACAACCATTCTGGAAGACGCGGAATTTGAAAAAAGAACATATACCAACTTGCCGCAAATTGTTTTAACGTCTGATTTTTTTTCCAAATCTGAATTGGCGGAACCTGCATCGCACAAAGTTTCCAAACCATCTCGGGATGTTTTTGCGCCACTGCCCAAGCAATACTTGCGCCCCAATCATGTCCGACGACCGCTGCTTTTTCGCGGTTAAAATGGCGTATCAAACCCGTTACATCATCGACTAATTTATCAATTTCATAATCTTCCACGCTCGAAGGCTTATCGGATAAATTATATCCTCGTAGATCAGGAGCAACTACTGTATATTCGTCGCCTAGAGCAACAAGTTGATGCCGCCACGAGTACCAGAATTCTGGGAAACCGTGAAGAAGTAAAACCAGTTTCTCGCCGTCTCCACACTTTGCATAATGAAGCCGGACACTACCGATTTGCGCTTCATCGAATTTAATTTCGTTTTGATTATTCATAAATACCCAAATTTCTTGCCTCTTCGTCCGGTATTTCGATTTTCATACGCAAAAGTGCTGTCGAGAAAGTTTTCCCCTGCGCGTCCGTCATCAGCGACAAAGTTCCGCCGCCACCGAGCGATTCGTGCAGAAGAAAATTGAGCGCGCCCAAATTCGGCAGTTCAAATCGTTCAACCTCACCTTTTACTATTTCGCCAAAATGAACCTTTACTTTTTCGGCGGTAACTTCACGGACAAGAAGCGGATAAAATTCATCTCGAAGCGCGATCACGCCGACATTTGCCGTATCTCCTTTATCACCCGAACGCGCGTGTGCGATTTTTAATAATTCGATCTTCATATTTTTTCAAAGGCTAAGTTTTTTCCTCAATTATAACTTTAAGTGTGGTTATTCTGACAGTTTTAATTTTTATTTGCTTTTTGTCGTTAAATTCAGAAATAATTGATTTTATATGTACATTCCACACGTTAAATCAGAAACCTGGATTTAATATTGTTTGAGCTAATTTATTCTCGACCTAAATTTATAAAATGCAGCTAGAACAAGTGAATGTGTAATTTGTTCGCTTTCGATGAGTTGCTCAATATCTTGGAGCCGAATGAGTTTTGTAACGATGCTTTCGTGCTCATCAAAATTTGTATCGGCGATTTTTTCGCAGTTGCGCGCAAGGAAATGGTAAATCCAATTATTTTGCAGCGCTGGATTTGGGCGTGATTTTCCAAGGTAAATCATCTCGCTGGCTTCAAATCCCGTTTCCTCCAACAATTCGCGCCTTGCGGCATCCTCCGCACTTTCCTGTTCATCAACCATACCGCCCGGAAGCTCTAAAGTAATTTCTTCTGTTCCGTGTCGAAACTGTTCAATTAAAATTACTTTGTTGTTTCTTGTCAGAGCGATAATATTGACCCAATCAGGATTTTCGAGGACAAAAAAAGTATGCTTAGTGCCGCTGGATTCACGCTCGCAAAAATCTTCACGAACTCTGAAAACCCGGCAATCGGCGATTTGCTTCGAATTTGTTCGTTTCCACGTTTCAGGCTGCTCCAACATAATTTGAATGACTTTAGTATTAGAAATGTGATTCAATAATAAATCAAGTTCGGACTTAGAGAACAAAATTTATGATTAAAAAAATTATTTGTATCGCATTCATAGTTGCTTTTAATGCTTTTTGTGTATTAGCTCAGACGCTTCCGCCGACCCTACCGTTCCCATTACCTGTCAATTTGGAAACGATTTTAAGTGGAGCTGAAAAACAAACTGTTGCTTATCGTGAAAGTTTCAGCAATCTGCTGGCGGAAGAAAAGAGAGTTTTCGAGAGATACGACAAAAAAGGAAGACTAGATGATACCCGTGTCGTCGAGTCGAATTTTCTTGTTTATCAATCGACAAAGAGCACCAATTTTATTTCCGAATATCGCAATGTGACAAAAGTTGACGGTAAAACCGTCGGCGATAACGAAAAGCGCGCTGAAGATTTTTTTGAGCGTGTCTTAAAATCAACTACTGCCGACAAGGAATTGGAAAGGGTCAAAGATGAAAATTCGCGGTATGACAAAAACCTTGTCATCAATGGCATTACGCTCAACCAGGCGGTAATTTTAGCCGCGCACATTCGTCCCGCTTTCGATTTTAGAATCGCCGGACGCGAACAGCTTGAGGGTAGAGAAATGTTCGTCGTCACATATCAACAAAAATCGAAAAGTCCATATATTCTCGTTAATGAAGATAGAGGCGCGGACAAATTATATCTCGGCTTTGAAGTTGACACGCCCGATTCCGTCAAGGAACTAAATGCGCTTTTGCGCGGACAATTATGGATTGATACTGAAACCTTCGAGGTATGGCGGGAAAGACGCGAATTGACCGTGCAGCCAAATGGAGCGGCAACTCCTTTTGTTATTATCGAAACCGATTTCGCGTTTCAGAAAAGCGACAATATCGGTATTACACCAAAGAGGATTGTTTTAACCGATTATGCATTAAAGAAGAAAAACAACGAGCTTAGCGTCTTAAAAGAAACGCGGGCGACCTTTGAATATACGAAATTTTCGAGATCAGATGTCGATGTCAAATCGGGGGATGTTAAAAATGAGTAATGTACGTGGAATTAAATTATTTGTAACCTACGCTATATCGTTTTGCCGTATAATGTAAACGTTTTCGCGTTTGTATCTTATCCAATTAATGCCAAAGTTGCGGTTAGCGAGGTGTGAGATTGACGCGCCGCATCAAGTCGGTGAAGCGTGAATCCGGGCGAAGCGGGTCGAAAATCGGCTCTACTTTGAGAAAACCCAATTGCCAAGCCCGCTCGTCGTATGCTTTTTCCAGCCAGGCGAAGGCTTGCTCGCGTTCGCCGAGTCCGATGTAAATCATCGCCGTTTCAAACGGAGAAATTGG
>JALZOH010000227.1 GCA_030857305.1 Acidobacteriota bacterium | reverse complement strand
TTTACATTTTCGTGTTCCAAAGAAAACTGTTGATACCAGCCTGCCGTCTGAATTTCATTAGAGGGAGTTTTCCAATTGTTAAAAAGTTCTTCCATTCCGAGACCGGCGAGAAATTTTGCGTTTGGGAACTTTATTGCAATCTGTCGAAGCGTTTCCTCATCGCAGTGGTCGCGGTGGTCGTGGGAAACAAGGACGTAATCGACTTTTTTCAGTTTTTCGAGCGGAGAAGGAACATCTACCAGAGTATTTACAAACGGCGGTTTGCCGAAAATCGGATCGGTTAAAATACTTAAGCCACCCAAGCGCATAAAAAAACCGGCGTGTCCGAGCCATAAGATGCCGTCTTGATTACCGCTTAAAAAATCAGTTGGGTCATTGACTGCAAGCCGAACCGCGTCCGCTAGCTTTTCTTCTTTTTGCGGATTGGTTGAAAGCTGCCATTTGAGCAGTTCGACGGTCGAAGGCAAAAAAGGGAATTCAAGATTTACAAACCTGCCTTTTTGGTCGACCGGCGTTCCTTTTGAATCAGCTTTAAAGGTCTGTAAACTTTCGTTTTTGACGTATTTTTTGGTCACTGCCTGATCAAATTCGCCCGATAAAATTATGGTTAAAAGTCCGCCGCCGAGCAAAGCAAAAATTACGATTACTCTGATAAACCATTTTTTCATCTGCTGCTAAATCTTGTTCTTGCTTATATTTTCCCGGGTTATTGTTTCCTCGTCTTCAAACAGGCGGCTGACGGGCGTGTGCGTCGGAGGCAAGGATTCCTGATATTCCGTTAAATCCTTCTCCAATTTTGCAACAGCTTCCTGGGCGCGCTGAAAATCGTCACGCCGAATTTTTAGAGCGAGTTTGCCGTTTTTGTTCGGCAGTTCGCTCAATTTTGCGAAACTTTTTAGGCGGATTTCTATTTTCGCGCCGATTTTGAACAATCCTTTGCGAAACCTGACGTCCAGAATATCGGCTGTGGATAGACGAATTTCTTTGACGCCGTTTTTGATAATGCCGAAAAGTTTCGATTCAAATTCAAGCACAATCCCGGCGCTCGAAAATTTACCGATGCCGTCAATCTGTGACAAGCCGCTTTCGGTTTTGAACGGAACGCTGATGAAATTTGTTTTTGACATTTTCTATAAATCCTGCGCTCGTGTTTCATCTTCTTCGGGATGAAGTTCGAGTTCATCCATTTTCTCTTTTTCGCTGACGTAGTTGAAAGCCGCCAGCGAGATGGAAACCACACCGACCGCAATGCCGTAGTAAAGCGTTTCGAGCGCGTCTGCCGAGGCAAGCAGTTTTTGCAGAAATTTGACCGCCATCACGGGAATAATGACAAAGGTAAATTTCGCTTTTAGCTCGCTGAGATTGCGGACAAGCATCCAATCGGGAACTTTTAGCTCGCCGATAAAAAGCTCATAGAGACTAACAGAAATTACAAGCAACGCGGTTGCCACCAAAAAACTGTCGAGACAATCAAACAGCGCAATCAACGCAAAATCATCTTTTGATTCCTGCAAAGCAATTGACACGACAGTTTTAAAGGTTGTATAAACGCCTAAAGCAAAAGCTGTCACCGTGCAAACGAGCAAGCCGCACACGCCAATCAAAGCCAGATAGCGCGATCTTTCAATCAACCATTTCATAGATTATTTAATCTTTTTGGCAATATGCTCGCCGTTTTGATCAAGCGTCAAACTTTCGATTTTTCCGCCAGCGCCGCGATTAAATGTCAGCCGGGCGTTAACCACTTTATAATAAAATTTATTTTCTGATTCGGCGAAAACACGAATATTCGGCTGTCCTGTGAGTTGCGCGAAAAGTTTACCGCCTTTGGGCACGATTGTAAAAATAACGCTCGGCGCCAGTTCATATTCGCCCGCATATTCGTCCAGAAGTTTTTCGCTGACTGCCACAAAAGGTTTTATTTTTTTGAGCGGAAGTCGTGAATCTAAAATGTTCATTCCGATGTCGTCAACGCTTTCCGTAGAATTCGACAAAACGACTACGCCGCGTTTCTGCGCTTTTATAAAACCAATAAAACTTTTGAATCCGCCTGTGCCACCGTTGTGCCAAACGATTTCCGCGTCCGGTCTTTGAAGAATATGCCAAGCCAAACCGATTTTCATCTGCGGACTGACATCGCGCTGTAATTTATGGGCTACGCTCAAAATGTCGGAAAGATTTGATTTTTCCAAACCGATGTTTGCCGCGACGAATTTCGCCATATCTTTTGCCGTCGAACGCAATCCGCCCGCACCCGCCAGCGTCGGCAAATCCCACAAAGAACTCTCTTCGCCATTTATATCGAAACCCTGCGCCATTCGCATTTTTTGAGCCGTCGCGAGTGTGATTGTCGTGTCATTCATTTTGAGTGGCTGCAAAATGCGAGATTTTACCAAATCCTCGTAACTCATTTTGGCGCGAAGACTTAGAATATGTCCGAGCAAACCCATTCCGAAGTTAGAATAATCGTATTTTCCTTCGCTGCCGCCGCGCGTGAGTTCATACTTCGACAAAAAATCATACATCTGTTCAACAGAGTAATCAGCATACGGATTTTCATTGTTTTTCGGCGCAAAATTGGCGGGCAGACGCGGTAAACCCGAAGTATGCGTCGCCAATTCGAGCAAGGTTATCTCTATGCCATTACGGGTCGGTGTTTTGACGGTTGCCGGTAGGTATTTTGAAACGGGGTCGTCGAGTTTGACTTCGCCGCGCCGGACTGCTTCCGCAAGCAGCGTTCCGGTAAAAACTTTCGTTACCGAACCAATTTCAAAAACAGTGTTTTCGTCAACGTTTTTGGCGTCCGGCTTTCGACTGGCTTTGCCGAGACTGGTAAAACGCACGCCTTTTTCTTCAATGATGCTGACAACAATACTTTGGTTTACTCTACCGACTTCGACGCGCTCACGCAGAATCGGCAAAATTTCCGTATTTGTCTGCGCGTTGCCAAAAATTTGAAAGGCAAATAAGTATAAAATTAAAGCAAAAAGATTTTTCATATGAATCTCCATTTTTACATTTTTGTGTGCGAAGAATAAGAACTAGATTTTGAAAAACAGCCTTTGTTCTCTCTGTGAATTTCTTGATTCACCAGTTTGACTATCTTTCCAAAACTTTTTTCTTAAACGCCGGTCTAACGATTGAATTATCGAAAACATCGTACGCTGCCGTAATTCCTTCGGGTACGGGCGCGTTTTCCGCAATGTCGAGTTCGGCTTGCAGATATTTTTCGATTTCGCCGACAATAGTTTTTAGTTTATCCGTCGAAGCTATTTTCTCGCTTGTCAAAAACCTTTCAAAACGGTCAATCGGATCATTGTTCTGCGCCCAAAAATCAATTTCGCCCGCCGGAACATAAGATTGATTATCGTGTTCGGCGTGACCTTTGCGGCGATACGTCGTCGCTTCGATTAGAACCGAACCGTTTCCGCTTCGCGCGTGTTCGACCGCCTGTTTCATCGTTTCATAACAAGCGACGATATCATTGCCGTCAACCGATAAACCTAAGATTCCGTAACCGATGGCTTTATCAACAAAATGGGCGGCGGCGGTTTGCAATCTGGTCGGAGTCGAATAAGCGTAACCGTTATTCTCGACGATCGTAATCAGAGGCAATTTCTGCACGGCGGCAAAATTAACGCCTTCGTGAAAAGTTCCGGTAGAACTCGCGCCTTCGCCGATATACGCAACTGCGACTCTGGTTTCTTTCTTCATTCTCGAAGCAAGCAGAATACCCGTCATCACCGGAATCATATCGCCAAGATGCGAAATCGGACCGACAAAGCCTTTTTCTAAATCAGCAAAATGAAACTGCACGTCAGTAGCGCGTGAAGGCGCATTCGCCTTTCCAAGATACTGCGCAAAAATCGTGCGCGGAAGAATTCCCTTTACGAAAACCGCGCCGATGTCTCGTATTAAAGGCGCGATAAAATCCTGCGATTCAAGCGCAAAAGCCGTCCCGACCGCCGTCGCTTCCTGCCCCAGAGATGTGAAAACGCCGCCCGTCAATTTCGATTGCCGCTTGAGCACAACGGTTTTTTCGTCAAACATTCTGGTCAATTTCACGAAGCGATACATTTCCAAAAGCTGTGTTTTTGAAAGTGAAGTCTCTCGTGTACAGGAAAGCGGTTCGCTTGATTTTTTCAAGTTTGTTTTTGCAGACATAATTCTTTAGAGTGAAAAAGTGAAAAGGTGAAAAAGTTTTATCGACAGGATAACCTTTCGATTTACCTTTTTGTATCTATTTTTTGCAAATTCATTTCTCTCCCCTTTTCCCTTTTTCACCTTTTCACTTTTCTACTTTTAGAAAGTATTTGCCAATTCCAAACAGGCTAATCAACAGCCAGAAAAATTCTACGATGAAAGCAGAAAAGTTAAAACTATAAACGAGCGAAATTAAAATCAAGCCCGCTCCGGCAGCATTGAGAAGAGAGTAGGCGAGCGTTTCGCTTTTGATTTTACCTAATTGAAGCAATACGTAGGTGCCGATGATTACAAACGTGCCGACACTGCCGATGAAATCATAAAATGTATATTGCATTCAGGCGTTACTTTGTTCTCGACCGGCGACGATAGGCGGCAACTCCCAAACCGAGAAAAACCGTTCCGAGAGCAATATACGCCGCTTTTGAAGTTGTAGTGGTTAAAGCAGTGACAAAAAACAATGCGCCGGCGATGATAAATAGGATCGGAGATAATTTTGACATAAATTTTGAACCCTCAATTTTTAAAGTATTTGTTTCGTTTGTTAATACGAAATTTGTGAATGAAATGTTTTTTTAAGAATCTGCCAAGTCCGCTTTTATTGTTTATTCAGCAAAAGTTTGGCGACTAAGCCGTTTGCGCCAACTGCCCAAATCGCGTTTTTCCCTTTAGCAGAAACGGAGTTGTAGTTTTCCTTGTTGATCTTTTTCCAATTTTTTCCGCCGTCTTTTGAAATATCAGAACCGCTCGAACCGACGGCAATTAAAGTTTTTTTATCAACAAACGCAGCGCCCGAACGATAGCCGTTTAAGCC